>NZ_JBSFYC010000021.1:0-108767 GCF_053595675.1 Streptomyces sp. NPDC002446
CATGATGTTGCGGTGGAGGCCGTCGTAGCTGCCGGGGATGCCCTTGGCCTTCATGATGTCGAGCGACTCACGGATCCAGCCGTCCAGGTTGTTCGTGTAGCGCTTGGGAGCGGCCTTCGGCGCCTTCTTGGGGGCGGCCTTCGGCGCGGCTATCACCTTGCGCTCCACGGAACGGCTGGCGGCCTGCTGGGCGGTGTGGCCCTGCTTCTCGACAGCGGTGACCTTGAGGCGGTCGGCCACGGACGAGGCGACCGGCCGGCTCTTCTCGCCGTCGTCGGCCCGGTCCTTGGCGGTCATCGGCATGCCGTTGGCGCTGACCGGCTTGACGGTGCCCGACGCGGCCGAGGTGGTCGCGGCGTCGCTCGGAGCGGCGGTGAACGCCAGGGCGGCGGCGCAGCCTGCGGATGCCACCAGCGCAGCGGAGATCTTGTGCGTGCGGGTGATACGGGCAGTGCGGGGCAGGGTGAAGCTGGGCATGCGAGGTGACCTCTTCCAGGGCTTGGCGGCGGGGGGAGCGGCCTTCGGTTGGCGCGTGAGGACCGAGGGTCATTGCCGCGCTCGCCGCTCTGGCTGAGTTCGCCGGCTCGTTCTCGGTGCTACCCGGAACATGTTTAGCGAGGGCCCTGGATGGTGGCAAAGGTGCCTTGTACTACCTATCTTCGTGAGTTAGGGCGAAATGTCCGCAATAAGCGCCCTGTTTTACGGCGTCCGCCCGGAATCGCCTCGACTAGCCGGGTTCGTACGTGACGTACGTCGCGTGCCCCGCATCACCTGGAGGAGCTCGCAAAGCCGCCTCCGCGGCCCCGTGAAGTTGCCTGGGTCACACCGGTGAAGGGGCGCCGGGGCGGTGTCCGCCCGTCCGCCTGCCGTGCCCCGGAGGTCAGTCCTCCAGGAGCCGGGCCGCGAGATGCTCGATCCGGTCGTGCCAGGCGTCCAGCGCGGTCTGTGCGTCGAACCCGCGCGGGCCGGTCTGGGTGAGGACGAGACGGGCGCCGTGGCCGGTGCCGCCGCCCAGCTCCCAGCGGACCACGCCGTCCCGGTGCGACCGGTAGGCGAGCACCGTCGGGGCCCGCACCTCGGTGACGGGCCCGCCCGGCACCTTGTGTGTGGTGAACCCGGCCGGCGCCGGCGCGCCCGCCACGGGCTCGTCCCCCGACGTCAGCACCGCCCAGACGGTCTCGGCGGGGCGTACGAGCTGACGCTCGAAACGGATCCGCGGCCCCGCGGCGGTCTCCTCGACCGTGCCGTGGCCGAGATCGAACTGCTCCAGATACGCCTCGTGCAGCTCTCCGGTGTCGGGATCCACGGCCGTCGACTCGCCGTCGAGCAGCTGCGACAGCGCCGAGAGGCACAGATGCCAGCCGGAGGCGAAGCTGGCGCCGCCGAACCGGTCGCCGAAGGTGTGCACCAAGGTCAGCAGCGAGCCGTCGCCGTCCGGAGTGATCTCCCAGCGCAGATGGTCCTCGCCCCAGGTGAAGGCGAAGAGGCGCGGCTCCTCGGCATCGGTGACCGTGCCGGTCATGGCCACGTCGCCCGCACCGGGCATGGTGAAGGCCATCGCCCCGCCGGGCCGGAGCTCCACCGAGACCTCGGCGGGGAACCACTGCCCGAGCTGCGCCGGATCGGAGATCGCCGCCCAGACCTTCGCGGGGGAATGGGCCAGCCGGCGCTCCATGCGCAGCGCGGTGCGGCCGCCGGACGTGGTGAGGGTGTCGGAGTGCGGGTTCATCAGGGGGTGTCCTCCGTGGCGTCGGGCCCTCACACCAGCGCATCCGCCGCCTCGGTGACCACCGTCCGGTGCGTCGTACACGCGGCGGTACCGGGCACCGGCAGCTCCTCGCGCAGGACGGGCGCCAGCGCCGGCGCCGACCCCAGCGGCTCATCGGTGAAGAACCGGGTCGCCAAGTCCGCGACGTCCTGGGCACGTTCGAGCACCACCCAGTGATCGGCGTCGGGAATCGTCAGAAAGCTGCTGCCCGGGATGGTGGCCGCGAAGTCCCGCTGCCGGTCCGGCGAGGTCACCGTGTCGTGCTCGCCGCTGAAGACGAGGGTGGGGATGTCGTGCAGCCCGCCGGAGAAGTCCGGGCGGTCCGACAGCGCGCGGCGCAGCGAGTCGACGGCGTGCCGTGAGTGCCGGGCGGCGTGCAGCATCGAGCGCCGGACATAGCGGTACGCCAGGGTCCGGCCGACGACGTACCGGCGGTCGTCGAGACACATCAGCGCCTCGGTGACCAGCGTGGCGAAGGACTCGGCGTTGCCCTGTGCCAGCTGGTCGGTGGCCCGGCGCCACAGCTCCAGCTGCGCCTGGCTGGCATGTGCCGGTACGCCGCCCAGGGCGAGCCGCGCGACGCGTCCGGGCAGGTTCCGGGCGCATCCGAAGGCGAGGCCCGCCCCGTAGGAGAAGCCGAAGAGATTGACCTGCGGGACGTTCAGGTCGTCGATGATCCGCTCGATCGCGGCACACATCAGGGAGCTGCTGGGCCCCGGCGGCAGCGGGTCGGCGCTGCCCATGCCGGGCAGGTCCGCCGTCACCACGTCCGCCACAGGCCCCAGCTGGTCCTCCATCTGCGGCCAGCCGTGCATCCCCTGCAGCGCGCCGCCCAGCACCATGACGGGCTCGGTGATCCGCTCCGGCGGCCGCAGCCGCCGGTAGGCGAAGGACACCCCGCGCACCGACAAGGACCGGATCGTTTCCTCGTACATCTCTGCTTCCTCCTCGGAGAGTCCGGCGGGACCGGCCGGGTCGGCGTCCGCCGGACTAGCGGGTCAGTACGAGTGCGGCGTTGTGGCCGCCGAAGCCGAGCGAGGTCTTGACCGCACAGCCGAAGTCCGCCCGCCGGGCCCGCGCGCGGACGATCTCGATGGGCAGCCGCGGATCGGGGACGTCGAGATTCGCGGTCGGCGGCACCAGCTGCTGCTCCAGTGCGAGCACGGTGAGTGCGGCCTCGATGCCGCCGGCGGCACCCAGCGCATGCCCGGTCATCGCCTTGGTGGAGGTGACCAGGGCATGATCGCCGATCACCCGTCGCAGCATGGTGGCCTCGATCAGGTCGTTGACCACCGTCGAGGTGCCGTGCGCGTTCACATGGCCGACGTCACCGGGCGACACCTCCGCATCCGCCAGCGCGGTGCGCAGCGCCCGCTCGATGCCGTCGCCGTCCGGATCCGGGGCCACGGCCGCATAGGCGTCGCTGGAGGCGCCGTATCCGCGGAGGTGCGCACGGACCGGCGCCCCGCGCGCCGCGGCGTGCTCGGGCCGCTCCAGTACGAGGAGGCCGGCGCCCTCGCCGACGACGAACCCGTCGCGTTCGGCGTCGAACGGGCGGCAGGCCCTGGCCGGATCGTCCCGGCGGGTGGAGGCCGCCTTCATCCGGCAGGCGCTGGCGATCAGCAGCCGGGAGACCGGGGACTCGGCGCCGCCGGCGATGGCGATGTCGCAGGCCCCGGTGCGCAGCAGCTGGTGCGCGGTGCCCACCGCCACGGTCCCGGAGGAGCAGGCCGTCGACACCGCCAGGCTGGGGCCCTTCGCGCCGACGTCCATGCACACGCTGCTGGCCGCTCCGTTGACGACGGTCAGCGGCGCGAGCTTGGGGGAGACCCGCCGTGCCCCGCGCTCGGTCATCGTCGTGTGCTGCTGGTCGTAGAAGGGCAGTCCGCCGTGTGCGGAGCCGATGACCACCGCCACCCGGCTGCCGTCCCAGGCGTCCGTGTCCAGACCGGCGTCGGCGATCGCCTCGCGCGCGGCGATGACCGCGAGCTGCGCGAAGCGGTCCATCAGCCGCTGGGTGGCCACCCCGAGCAGCTCGGTGGTGTCCAGGTCGGAGGTGTACATGAAGTCGCAGGGCAGGTCGGCGAGTTCTTCGAGCCGCCGCACGCCGGTCGGCCGTGTTTCCTCGGTGACGGCGTGCCAGGTCGCCTTGGCCCCGACGCCCGCCGCGGTCACCATGCCCAGTCCTGTGACGGCCGCGGCGAACGGCTTGCGGCCGCCCGTCACGCCGGAACCAGACCGTCGACCGCCGCCACCAGCTGTCCCACGGTGTGGCGCGGGGTCAGCGGTACGTCGTCGAGGTCGACGTCCAGCCGCTCCTCGATCATCACCCGAAGTTCCTCCAGGGCCAGGGAGTCGATGCGCAGCGTGCGCAGCGGGGCCTGGTCCGCGAGGTCGCCCGCCGCGACACCGAATCGCTGGACCAGCAATGCGTTGACAACTTCTGCCGCATTCACGTGGCGCTCCTCCACTTGTTGTAGGCGTGCTGCCAACCGCGTCCTGGGCGGATGTTCGCCGGCGGCCCGGCTGGTTTGGCCACCCTTTATACGCCTTCGTCCCGATATCCCCCCAACATTGGTAGCTCGATGGGGTGATGGCGCAGCAGGACGCAGGAAAGGGACTTTCCCGGCGATACGGGTGCCCGGCGAGAAGCCTACGTTCCTGACGCCGTGAACCGGCGAGAGGCGCGGCGGGAAGCGTGCCGGAGAAGCCGGAACGCCGGTATCAGGCCTCGTCGAGTGCGCTGGTCACGCGCCCCAACAGGGTTCGGAGGGTCCGGAGTTCCTCGATGGTCAGGCCGGTGGCGGCGAGCATCCTGCGGGGGACCGGCAGGGCTCGTTCGCGCAGGTCATCGCCTTCGGGGGTGAGGTGGATGGTGACCGAGCGCTCGTCCTCGGTGCTGCGTTCGCGGCGGACCAGGCCCGCCGTCTCCAGGCGCTTGAGGAGCGGGGAGAGGGTGCCGGAGTCCAGCCGGAGCTGTTCGCCGATGGCCTTGACCGGCTGGGACCCGTGCTCCCACAGGACCAGCATGACCAGGTACTGGGGGTAGGTCAGACCCAGGTCCTTGAGGGCGTCCCGGTAGACGCCGCCGAACGCGCGCGAGGCGGCGTGCAGCGAGAAGCAGACCTGGTGGTCCAGGCGGAGCAGTTCGGCGTCGGGCACGGGGAGCGTGGTCATGGGTCCAGGTTAGCTCCCCGTAAGCGATTTAGTTGTGCGCAACTTAGTTGCGGACAATTTAAATGTGTGCGATCGTTGGCGGCGTCGGGCGGCCGGGGAACGGCCGCCGAGCTACCGAAGGGGTTCGTCATGGACGCGCTGTACACCGCTGTCGCCACCGCCAACGGCCGGGAGGGCCGGGCCGTCAGCTCCGACGGCAAGATCGACCTTGCCCTGGCCATGCCGCCGGAGCTCGGCGGCAACGGCGCCGGCACCAACCCGGAGCAGCTCTTCGCCGCCGGATACGCGGCCTGCTTCGCCAGCGCGATGAGCAACGTCGGCCGCCAGATGAAGCTCGACACCAAGGACGTCTCGGTCACCGCCGAGGTCTCCATCGGCAAGGACGACACCGGCTTCGGCCTGGCCGTCGTCATGCGGGTGGAGCTGCCGGACGCCCTCGCGGGCGAGACCGGGCGCCGCCTGGTCGAGGCGACCCACGCGTTCTGCCCGTACTCCAAGGCCACCCGCGGCAACATCGACGTCGAGCTCGTCATCGAGTGACGCGGGCTGGGACCTGACCCCTCGGACAGGCCCTGGTGGTGACCGGCCCCGTCACCTCACGGAGGCCGGTCACCGCGCCGACCAGCGCTGTGCCGATCGGACACGGCGGTCCGATGACGCCGATGGGCACGACCAGCGGCACCGGCTGGTCGTCGGGCCGCGTCCTGGTCGGAGCCGCGTCCCGGTCAGGGCGGCGTACCGGTCAGGGCGACGTACCGATCGGGCCGCGCTGTGTGCTGCGGCGGTGATGGCTGCGGATCAGCTCGGCGTAGTGCCGGCCGCTGTCCTTGAGGGTGCGGGCCTGGGTCGGGTAGTCGACGTGGAACAGGCCGAAGCGCTTGCCGTAGCCGTAGGCCCACTCGAAGTTGTCCATCAGGGACCAGGCGAAGTACCCGGCCAGCGGGGCCCCCTTACGGGCCGCGCGGGCGCACGCGGCCACATGCTGATGCAGATACCCGGCGCGCTCCGCGTCCGCGACGGTGCCGTCGGCGCGGACCACGTCCGGGTAGGCGGAGCCGTTCTCGGTGACATAGATCCTGCCCGCCGCGTACTCCCTGGTCAGCCGCAGCAGCAGGGTCTCGATGCCGCCCGCGTCGATCTCCCAGTCCATGCCCGTACGGGCGACATCCGGCCGGCGCACCGGGCGGGCGAACGGGGGCGGGCCGGCCGGGTCGGCGGCGACCACCGCCGGGAAGTAGTAGTTCAGCCCCAGCCAGTCCAGCGGCTGCGCGATGACCTCCGCGTCACCGGCGCGCTCCGGCAGCTCCACGCCGTACACCTCGCGCATGTCCGCCGGGAAGCCGCGGCCGTGGACGGGGTCGAGCCACCAGCGATTGGTGTGCCCGTCCATCCGCCGCGCCGCCTCGGCATCGGCCGTCGAGCCGGTGGCGGGCGCCACCGGGCTGAGATTGTTGACGATGCCGACCTCGGCGCCCGCGGCCCCGGCACGGATCGCGGCCGTGGCCAGGCCGTGCCCGAGCAGCAGGTGGTACGAGGCGCGTACCGCCGCGGTGAGGTCCCGCAGGCCCGGCGCCATCCGGCCTTCGAGATGGCCGATCCACGCCGAGCACAGCGGCTCGTTCAGCGTGGCCCAGTGCCGGACCCGGTCACCGAGCTTCCCGGCCACCACCGAGGCGTACGCCGCCAGATGCTCGGCCGTCTCCCGCACGGTCCAGCCGCCGCGGTCCTGGAGGGCCTGCGGCAGATCCCAGTGGTAGAGGGTGACGGACGGGGCGATGCCCGCCTCCAGGAGGCCGTCGACCAGCCGGTCGTAGAACGCCAGGCCCTCGGCGTTGACCCGGCCGTCACCGTCCGGGACGATCCGCGGCCAGGCGACCGAGAACCGGTAGGCGCCGACGCCCAGTTGGCGCATCAGCCCGATGTCCTCGCGCCAGCGGTGGTAGTGGTCGCAGGCCCGGTCGCCGGTGTCGCCGTCGTCGGTGCGGCCCGGCGTGTGCGAGAACGTGTCCCAGATGGAGGGCGCACGGCCGCCCTCGGCGACCGCGCCCTCGATCTGATAGGCCGACGTGGCCACGCCCCACGCGAAGTCGTCCGGCAGGGCGGCGAAGTCGATCCGGGCGAGGTCGGTCCGGTCGCGGTCGATCCGGTCGGTCACGGGGATCCTTTCGGCACGGTTCATTTGACGGCCCCGGCGGTGAGCCCGGCGACCAGATAGCGCTGGAGCAGCAGGAACCCGGCGACCACCGGGACGCTGACGACCAGCGACGCGGCCATGACCTGGTTCCAGTAGACGTCGTTCTGCGTCGCATAGCCCTGCAGCCCGACCGAGAGGGTGCGCGTGGTGTCATTGGTCATGACGGAGGCGAACAGCACCTCGCCCCAGGCGGTCATGAACGCGTACACGGCGACCGCGACGATCCCGGGGAGCGCGGCCGGCACCACGACCCGCAAGAGCGTGCCGAGCGGACCGCAGCCGTCCACCGAGGCGGCCTCGTCCAGCTCCCGCGGCACCGAGGCGAAGTAGCCGGTCAGCATCCACACGGAGAACGGGAGCGAGAAGGTCAGATACGTCAGGATCAGACCGCCGCGGGAGCCGTAGAGGGCCACGCCGGCGGAGTTCCCGATGTTGACGTAGATCAGGAACAGCGGCAGCAGGAAGAGGACCCCCGGGAACATCTGCGTCGACAGCACGGTCACGGTGAAGACCCGCCTGCCGCGGAACCGGTAGCGGCTCACCGCGTAGGCGGCGAAGACTGCGATGACCACCGAGCAGACCGTCGCCGAGCCCGCCACGATCAGCGAGTTGGCGAAGTACCGGGCCAGCGGCACGGTCTCCCAGATGTCGAGGTACGGACGGATCGTCACCTCGCTGGGCAGCCAGCGAAAGGCGCCCGAGACGTCCCGCAGCGGCTTCAGCGAGCTGCTGAACATCACATAGACGGGCAGCAGTACGAAGCCGGTCAGCGCGGTGAGGAAGATCCGGCGGGTCCAGAGGAAGGAGCGGGGCGGCGCGGTGGGCGAGCGCCGGCGGGTGGCCGGGCGTGGGGCGCGGGCAGTGGTGCTAGCCATCGGCGTACTTCCTTCCGCGCGAGGTGACCAGGAGGTAGCCCGCCGTCACCACCAGCAGGAAGAGCAGCAGCAGAACGGACATCGCCGCGCCGGTGCCGAAGTTCCAGGTGACGAACGAGGACTGGTAGATGTGGATGGACAGCAGGTCCGCGGCCTCCGGAGCGGCCTTGCCGAACAGCACATACGGCGTGTTGAAGTCGTTGAACGTCCACAGGAACAGCACCAGCACCAGCACCTGGTTGACCGGCCGCAGCGACGGCAGGGTGATCCGCCGTATCTGCCGGAGCATGCCCGCGCCGTCGAGCGCCGCGGCCTCGTAGAGGTCCTTCGGGATGCTCTGCAGCCCCGCCATCACCACCAGGAACGCGAACGGCCAGCTCTTCCAGACGGCGACCACCAGCAGCGCGACAAGGCTGTTGCCGCCCAGCAGCCAGAAGGGCCGCCCGTCGGTGAGCTGCAGCTGGTCGTGCAGGACGTGATTGACCAGGCCGTTGTCCCTTTGGAACATAAACGCCCAGGTGATCACGGCGGCGTAGACGGGCAGCGCGTACGGGGTCAGGAAGACGGCACGCAGCAGACCGCGGCCCCGGAAGTTCTCCTGCAACATGATCGCCGCCGTGGTCCCGATGAGCCAGCACAGCCCGACCGACAGCACACTGAACGCACAGGTGACCCAGAACGAGTGCAGCAGCGCGGCGCCGACCGGGGCGTCGAGGTCGACGCTGACCCGGTAGTTGCCCAGCGCCTTCCAGGGAGCCGCGCCCCAGTTGCCGATGTGGAACTGCGTCAGCTCCTTGAAGCTCATCACGATGCCGATGACCATCGGGACGAGATGGACCAGCAGCTCCAGCGCCAGTGCGGGCAGCAGGAGCAGATAGGGCAGGCCGGCGCGCCGCAGCCGGACGGTCCGCCGCCTCACTTCGCCATCTGCTGTTCTGCCTTGGCCAGGCGCGCCCGGACCGACTCGGTGGTGACGGGGTGGCCGGCCGCCGCATCGGCGAACAGGTCCTTGATCGCCGTGCCCACGGACGTCTCGAACTGCGCCTCGTCGGTGACCTGCGGCAGCGGCGCCGCGCTTTTCGTGAGCGTCTCGCGCAGCACCCTGGTGTCCTGCCGGTTGAACGCCGGGTCCCGCTGCGCGGCCCTGACCGGCGGGACGGAGCCGTACGCCTTGTTGAGCAGCCGCTGCTCGGCGTCGCTCGTCAGGAACTTCACAAACTTCCGGGCCCCGTCGATGTTGTGGGTGTTCTTGAAGACGGCGACATTGATGCCGGCGAGCATGGAATTGGTCTGCCGGCCGCCGCCCGGAGTGCCGGACGGGACGGGCACCGGGACCACGCCCCAGTCCCCGGGCTCCATCCCCGCGGCCGCGAAGCTGGTGGCCGCGGCCTGCCACAGCACCATCGCCGTCCTGCCCTTGGCGAAGTCCCGGAGCGACTGGTTCTGTCCGTACTCCGCGTTGCCCGGAGCGATGATCTTGTCCTTGGCCATGAAGTCCACGTACTGCTTGACCGCCGCGACCGCGCCGTCGGAGGTGAAGGCGGGCCTGCCCGCGGCGTCGAAGAAGTCGGCGCCGTGCTGCTTGCCGAGGACGAAGGCCTGATGGATGTTGTTGGTCAGCTGACCGCCCTCGGCGCCCAGGCCCCATCTGCCGTCCCTGGTCACCCTCTTGCCGGCCGCGACCAACTCGTCCCAGGTGGCGGGCGGTTCGCTGATCCCGGCGTCCTTGAACATCCGCTTGTTGTAGTAGAGCGCGTACGTCAGCGAGTACAGCGGCACCGCGGCCGGGTCCTTGCCCGCCGCCCCCGTGGCGCCCAGCGCCGGTGCCGCGAACCGGTCGCGTCCGCCGATCGTGTCGAAGTTCCGCTCGTCCCAGGGGAGCAGCGCACCGGTGGCCTGCAGCGAGGCGGACCAGGTGTTGCCGATGTTGAGGACGTCGGGTCCCTGCCCCGACGTCGTGGCCGCCAGGATCCGGTTGAGCAGATCGGGCCAGGGAATGACCTCCAGCCTGACCTTGATCCCGGTCCGCCGTTCGAACTTCTTCAGCTCGGGGCCGAGGATCTTCTTGTCCGCCTCGACGTTCGGCCCCTGGTTGGACGCCCAGTAGGTCAGTGTCCTGGGGGAGTCGTTGTCGCCCCCGGCGCCGGGGACCGTCCCGCCGCCGCATCCGGAGGCCGCCGCGGCGAGCGCGGTGACGAGGGCGGTGACGGTCGCTGCTCGGAGTGTGCGCATGACGGATACGCCTCTCTCTGAGGAGTCCGAAGTCGGCCAACTTCAGTTACTGAACAGGCCTCATGGCTTAACTTAAGGTGTGAGTTAAAGCCCGAGAGAAGGACGCGTCAAGGGATCGGACCCCGGCAGGGTGCGGGACGGAAAGGGGCCAGATGGCTGAGCACACCCGACGGACCGTGCGTGACCTGCGCAGGGCCAATCGCTCCGCGGTTCTGCAACGGTTGTATTTCGAGGGCCCCTTGAGCCGCCAGGAACTCGGACCCGCAACAGGCCTCAGTTCAGGATCCGTCAGCAACGTGGTCGCCGAACTCGTCGAGGACGGACTGCTGGAGGAGGCCGGCCTGGTCGGCTCCGACGGCGGCCGGCCCCGCACCCTGCTGCGGGTCGCCCCGGCGAGCGGCCGGCTGATCGGCGTGGACGTCGGCGACACCCGGGTCAAGGTCGAACTCTTCGACCTCTCCCTGGCCGAACTCGCCCGCTCCGACACCCCGTTGAGCGACCGGAGCTACGACGCCGGCCTGATCGCCCGGCAGATCGCCGACGGCATCGCCACCGTACTGCGCGAGAGCGCCACGGACCCCGCACTGCTCCTCGGCGTGGGCGTCGGCGTCCCCGGCATCGTCGACCGGACCGTCCCCGGCGGCGCGGTCGTACACGGCCAGACCGTCGGCTGGGACGCCATACCACTGGAACAGCTGCTGCGCGACGCCGTCGAACTCCCCGCCGACGTACGCCTCTTCCTCAACAACGGAGCCAAGGCGCTCGGCCAGGCGGAGATGTGGTTCGGCGGCGGGCGCGGCGCCCAGGACGCGGCCATCGTGCTCCTCGGCTCCGGCGTCGGCGCCTGCATCGTCACCGACGGCACCGTGCACGGCGGCGCCCGCGACAGCGCCGGCGAATGGGGCCACCTGACCGTCCGGGTCCGCGGCCGGCGCTGCCGCTGCGGAGCCCGCGGCTGCCTGGAGGCGTACACCGGCTCCGAGGCGCTGCTACGACGCTGGCGGGAAACGGGCGGTCAACCGCCCACCGACGCCGACGAGGAGACGGCGCTCGCCGCCCTGATCGCCGCCGCCCACCCCCAGGACGGCGCCGCCCCCGACCCGGTCGCCCGCGCCGTCCTGGACGAGACCGCCGAATACCTCGGGGCCGGCATCTCCGACCTCATCAACCTCTTCAGCCCCGAACGCGTACTCATCGGCGGCTGGGCCGGCCGCCAGCTCGGCCCGCACCTCCTCCCCGCCATCCGCACCCACGCCACCGCCTACTCCCTCGCCCACCCCGCCGGCCGCGTCACCATCGGCCTCGGAATGCTCGGCCCGGACGCCGTCACGGTCGGCGCGGCGACGCTGCCACTGGCGGACTTCCTCACGAACGGCGGCCGGCGGCCGACGGCGGCGCAGCAGCCGGCGGAGCGGGCGGCGACACCGGCGTGGCGGACGGCGCTGGAAGCCCGGACGCGGCAGACACCGCGGTGAACCGCCGCCCCCGTACCAGCGTCAGCGCCACCGCACAGGCGACCAGGCCCGCCGCGCAGCTCAGCCCGAACGCGGCCCGGAACCCGTAGGCCTGCGCCAGCGGACCGGCCGCGACCGCGGCCGCACACTGCCCGACGATCAGCCCGCACCCCAGCAGCGCCATCGCCTCGCCCATCCGCGCGGCCGGCGCCATGCGCTCCCCGAGCCCGAACACCGCGATCAGATGCGGTGCCACCGCCGCACCGATCCCGGCGATCACCAGCGTCGCGCCGGCGAACCCGTCCACGAGGAGCAGCGGCAGCACCAGCAGCGTCTGCGCCATGATCGCGATCCGCAGCCGGACCGTCAGACCCCGCTTCCCCGGCCGCGCCGTACTTACCAGACCCGCCACAGCGCTGGTCACCGCCATCGCGCCCCACACGAACCCGGCCATCCCCGCATCGCCCAGCTGCTTCGACAGGGCGCTCACTCCCGCGTTGGCGCCGCCCCAGATGACCCCCTGGGCCAGCGCCATCGCGCACAGCACCATCAGGGCGGGCGACACCAGCGGCACCCCGGCCGCCGCCCCCGTCCCCCCTCGCCCCAGGGGAGGTGCCCCCGTGACCCGCACCGGCCCCGGAGCCGTCGGATGCAGCGCGAACAGCACACCGAACACGGCGCTAAGCGCGGCCGCGAGCAGGAGTGCCGCCGAGGGGTGGAACAGGACCACGACGGTGGCCGCCAGAGCGGGCCCCGCCATAAAGCTGATCTCGTCGATCGTGGTGTCCAGGGACAGCGCACGCGCGGTCAACTCCTTCCCCTCCGGACGCGCCGCGGTCAACGCGATCCAGCGCGTCCGCGACAGCGGCCCCACCTGCGGCATCGTCACCCCGACCAGCGCCGCCACCAGCGCCTGCACCGCCACCGGCAACCCACCGAGCACCGATCCCACCAGCGCCACGATCGCCACCGCGTTCGCCGACGCGGCCACCAGGATCACCGGCCGGTGCCCGCACCGGTCGGCCAGCCGCCCGATCGGCGTACCGCCGACCGCCTGCCCCAGCCACAGCATCCCCGCGACCACCCCGGCCCGGCCGACCCCGTCCAGCTCCGTCAGCATCACCAGCGTGCCGATCGGGCAGAGCGCCGCGGGCAGCCGCGCCAAGAACGAGATCACCGCCAGCCCCGGCCCCGCCACCGAGAACACCGCACGGAACCCGCTCAACCACGACACCGCATCCCCCCCATCCCCCGCATGCCTCGGATCCCCACCCCGCATCCCCGCGGCCGCATGACTCGCCCCAGTACACCCGCGGCCCCGGCCGCCGGACCACCGGCACGTCATCCGAAGCGACGCCACGGAACTGCCGCCGGGTGTGGAGGAACACCCAGGAGGGGCCGTTCCCGGCACCGGCCGCGGCGCCCGCCGGAGGATGAAGCCGGAGGATGAAGTACGTCACGCCGGGAAAATCCCCGCATACCGGGGGCGGGGGTGAGGACGCCCCCTCTCGCGGCACGTCAGGGCGGCTTCACAGCCCTTCTCGCAACGTTTGCCCGATTCCTCCCCTCGCTCTGAGCTACAGACACTCGACGCTCCGCTCAACTCCACGCCACCACTCCACACCACCGCCCCTCCCCCTCCGCTCCAGGGGCGCCGGACTCCCCACCTGACGCTTCCTCAGTGCCGTCCCACTTGATAGACACGTCCGAATCATCCGCACGTGGTATGGGACGCGCATCATGAACGACCGCAACACCTCGGACCACCACATAGTCGAGTTCGACCTCACCGATCACGAGGCCCGCCGGAGGACCGAAGTCCTGGCGGCGCTGGGCGACGGCTGGGACCCCCTCGCGGTGATGGAGGGCGAGGCGGAGGCGCACCGCCTGCTCTACTCGGGCCTGGACGCGGAGCAGCAGGCCACCTACGACATGCTGGTCGCCGCGGGCGTGCTGCCGGCCTCCGGACGGGCCTGAGCATGCTTCCTCTGGACCCCACCGCCGACATCGGCCGCCGGGCCTGGGTGCCGTGCCCCGGCTGCCAGGACCACCAGGGCTGCGGAACCTGCCTCGACGGCCGCACCTGTCATGAACACTGGCGCTACCTCCTGTCGAACAAGGGCAGCGTGCTGCATCTGCAGTGCCCCAACTGCACCCATCTGTGGGCCTGGCAGTCAGGCTTCGGAGCGGGCGGCCGCACCGACGGCTGAGGTCACCGGCTGGGACCGATCGCCGTGATCAGTGGCTGAGACCGGCGGCTGAGACCGGCGGCTGGGACCGATGGCTATGACCAGTGGCTGAGGCCGAGGGCTGAGGCCGGGGGCTGAGGCCTGCGGCTGGCCGGCGGCTGAGACCGGCAGCCCCGCTACGCCAGGCGTCGTATCGCGTCCTCGTACGCCTCATCCAGCGCCCTGCCGGCGGATACGGCACGATCCGGCTGCACCCCGACGCCCTCCCAGTTGGTGCCCGTGACGGCGTTGATCGTCCGGGCCGTCGGCACCGTGACGGTGATGTGCTCCGTCACCGGATGCCGGTCGGTCGGGTGCGCGCCGCCCCGGCTCGTCTCCCCGACCACCACCGCGCGCCCGAGCGCCTGCAGCGTGTACGCCACGTCCTCGCCGCCCGAGAACGTGATCGCGCTGGTGAGGACGTACACCGGACGGCCGAGATAGCGCGGCGCGGGCAGATGCGCGGCGGTCCAGTACTGCCGGGTGGAGTCGGTGGAGCGCTCGTAGAAGTCGTTGAGGTGCACCTGATCGTCGGGGAAGAAGTAGCTGCACCACATCGCGGCGCCCGCCGGAGAGCCGCCCCGGCACTCCCGAAGATCGAGGATCAGGGCGCTGGAGTGCGCGACCAGCTCCATGGCCGCCCCGATCGCGCGGGCGCCTTCGCCGACGTCGGCGATCCACCGGATGTCGAGGTAGCCGACATTGCCGTCGAGGTGGTCGAAGCGACGGATGCCCTGGTTCTCGGCCCGAAGGAGCGCGAGGAACTCCGCCCGGCCCCCATCGTCGTCCTCCGGCTCGATGGACCGGGGCTCGTCCCGCCACAGCAGCCGCAGGTGGCTGTCCGGGCAGACCTCCTGCATCTGCGCGGTCACCGCCTCGCAGAGCGCGGCGCCGTCCAGCGCGTCGTACTCACCGGCCGCCAGCCGGCCCCGGATCGCCCGATCGACCTCCAGAGCCCGTTCCGGGAAGACATATCCCGCCACTATGCGCGCCAGGGCGCTGTCGATGATCTGTGCAGGGGCAAGCGGATGCGGCGTTGCCGGCGTTGCGGTCATTGCTGGTGAGCCCTCGATTCGGATCGGTCGGTGGGGGAGGGGCGGTACGGGTGGTCCCTGCGCGCCGGTGTGCCCGGGAGCGGTGCACCGGACGGCCGGCGGCGGTAGCGTGCCACGCATGGAGCTGCACGCGCGATCGCTTTGGCTGATGACCGAGCCGCTGCACGCGGTCTGCTACTTCGACGAGGAGTGCCGCGCCCTGGGAAAGGCCCTCGGCCTCAAGGGCTTCTGGATGGGGTATTTCGCCTCCCGTACCGCTCCGTTGGGGGCCGTGGGACCCGCGGCGGCCACGGCCGTACTCGGGGTGTTCGCCCCGGGGATGGTGGCCCGCGCGCTGCCCGCCGCCTGGAGCATCGCCGGCCCGGAGCATGTCCTCGACGAGCGGGGCAGCCGGGCCGCCCGCGCCCTGCGCCGAATCGGCCCCGAGCTGGAGGACCGGGCCGGCGAACTGCTGCCCCCGCTCCAGAAGATCGTCGACGATGCGCCCGCCCTCGCACGCCCCCTCTTCGCCGCCAACCGCGCGCTGTGCGACCACGCGGACCCCGTCGAGCGACTGTGGCAACTGGCCACCACCCTGCGGGAGTTCAGGGGAGACGCGCACCTCGCCGTGCTCGCCGACGAGGGCCTCGACGGCTGCGAAGCACTCGTCCTGGCCGCCGCGTCCGGCCGCGTACCCGAGGACACCATCCGGCAGGACCGCGGCTGGACCGAGGAGGAGTGGGCGGCCGCCGCCGACCGGCTGCGCTCCCGCGGCCTCGTCGACGCACGGGGCGGCGCGACCGAACACGGCCTGCGGGAACGCGAGCGCATCGAGCACGCCACCGACCGGCTGGCCGGCCGGCTGCTGCACTCGCTGACCGCGGCGGAGACCGAGGCGCTGCTGCACGCGTTGGAACCCGTCGTCCGGCGCATCCTGGCGTCGGACGTCCTCCCCTTCCCCAACCCGATCGGCCTCCCGCACCTCGACGAGCCCCTGCCCTCGCCCACCGGCCGCGACACGCCCCAGCCTCCGCCTGGCCCTGACCCAGCGGACATCCGCTAGCCCAGCGGCTTCCCCGCCCCCTTCAGCTTCTGCTCCAGATCCATCGTCTCGGAGGCGGGCGGCGCCTGGACCGTGACCGGCTTGTTGACGTCGAAGAACCGTATGGTCACGTCGAGCGGGCCCCGGTTCGCCTGCGCACGCTCCCGGAACTTCACCATCCGGTCGTCGGGGCCGACCCACATGTCCAGCTTCAGACTGCTCACCCCGAGCTGCTTGTACTGCTCGACGACGTTCTTGCGGCGCTCGGCGTTCAGCGCGCTCTTGCCGGGCCGCCTCGTCAGCAGATCCGTCACCTCGACCGTGCCGGCGTAGTGCGTTGTCCGCACCCCGTCGACGGTCTCCTCGCCGATCTTCTTGATGTCGTCGGACTGAGGAAGCAACGACGCCTGCGCCGCCGGGTCTTGGTTGGCCTGCCGCTGCATCCCGCCGAAGCCGCCCGCCTTGTCGGAGTTTCTGCGCTTCATGGGCAGCTTGAGCCAGCGCTTGCCGTCCATCGCGGCCGCCGCCTCCTTGCCGCCGCCCAGATACAGCGAGCCTCCGACGAGCCGCACCGAGAACTCGCCTTCCTCCGCGCCCCCGGACGCCTTCATCCGCATGTCGATGGCGCGCGGGCGGAGGCTGAACGACACCTTGCCCTCAACGGTCCCCTGTCCCGGGACCTTGCCCGAGAGGCGATAGGACACGGAGTTGAGCCTGGCGCCCTTGTCGACCGCCTTCCGTACGGCGGCGACCGGAGCCGCGTTGATGTTCTCCGAACTACCGGACCGGTCCGCGGACTTGCCGCCGGACGCCGAACACGCCGCCGTACCGCCGCACAGCACCGCACCGGCGAGCAGCGCACCCAGCACCCGCGACGACGTACGGGAACGAGCGCCGCCGGAATGCGGCACACCGGAATGCGAGATACCGGAATGCGGGATCCGGGAATCGGAGATGCCGGAACCGGCGATGCCGGAATCGGAGACGCCGGAACCTGCGATACCGGAATCGGTGATGCCGGATCCAGAGAAGCGCGAAAGGCGAGTCATGGTCCCCCCACGGACGCAAAGTACTGTGAAAATGTGACTGATCAAGACAGTAACCCACAGCACTGACAATCCGCTTCGAGTATCTCCGCCGCCGCTCTGGCCAGCGGATACGACACTTGGGTGATCTTGCACCACCCATCCGCCGGACACGCAGGGTGATTTTCATCTGGTGGTTCGATGGGTGCTTTGGGGTGCTTTGCTATGCCAGATCGGGACACCTCCGTGCAAGAGGCGTTGAATGGGTATGGATCCTAGAGAGTTGTGGGACCGCAACGCCGTGCTGGCGGAGGCGTTTTGTTTGGGTGACGAGCGCGTGCGGGAAGCCCAGGCCAGGCTTGACGAGGCGCAGGCCGACCGGTCACGGGTCTTGGCGGCGTTCGCGGTGACAGTGGGCAGCACCGGCGCGGTGGCCGGTCTGTTCGGATTGAACGAGCGGGAAGTGCGGATCGCCCGGCGCACGGTCGGCAAGGACGACGCCCGCGCCGTCGCCGAGAAACTTCTGGCCACCGGAAACCCCGCCATGACGCCCCCCTGCGAACCGGACGACGCTTCCCCAGGCCCTGATACCACTGCCGAATATCCCCACCAGAACCCGCATCCCGCAACCCGCCCCACCAGTCCGCACCGCGAGGCAACAAGCGGCACGACAACAACTCCCGACCAGAACTGGTCCCCGGCAATGGACGCGGTTCTCATCGGCAGTTGGCAGACCGGAGTGGATCTGCGCGAACTCGCCACCGAATTCGGGCTCGACCTCACGCGCCTGGTTACCCGTGCCCAACAACTGTCCGCCCAGGGGCGGTTCTACCCCGGCGCGGCGGAATCCCACGCGGGACGCCACCGCCGCGGCCCCGGAGACGTTCATGAAGCCGAGTTCGCCATCCCCGCACAGCAGACGGCCGCGTGGAACGCCGCCGCCCCCGCGACCCACCAGATGGCGTCGGCGTGGCAGACGGGCACGATGCCGTCCGCCGAATGCGTCCCCGACGTGACCGCCCTCGCCTCCGAGTGGGACACCGCGCTCGCCCCCTGGGGCAGCATCACACCCCCGCACGAGGAGACCGCACCCTCCCATCAGCCCTGGACCCAATACCACCTCAGTTCTTGACCCACGACGAACGACCCGGTTGCTGACCCATGACGAACGACGAAGAGCCGGCGCGCACGCTGGACGGAAAAGTGGCTCTGGTGGCCGGCGCCACCCGAGGGGCCGGACGCGCCATCGCGGTGGAACTCGCCCGCGCAGGCGCCTTTGTCCACGCCACCGGGCGCAGCAGCCGGACCGCAGGCCGGTCGGAGATCAACCGGCCCGAGACGATCGAGGAGACCGGTGACCTGATCGCCGCGGCCGGCGGATCCGGTACCGCCCTGCGGGTGGACCACCTCGACAGCGAACAGGTCAGCGACCTGATCCAGCGCATCGACCGCGACCACGGCCGCCTCGACCTCCTCGTCAACGACATCTTCGGCGGCGACAGATACGCCCAGTTCGGCACCACCCTCTGGGAACACGACCTCGCCGGCGGGCTGCGGATACTGCGCATGGGCATCGACACACACGCGATCACCAGCCACCACGCGCTGCCGCTGCTCATCCGCCGCCCCGGCGGCCTGGTCATCGAAATGACCGATGGGACCGCGGAGTACAACACGGCCTACCGGCACCACGAGGGCTTCTACTACGACCTGGTCAAGGCCGCCGTCCAGCGCATGACCCTCGCCCAGAGCCATGAACTCGCCCCGCACCACTGCTCCGCCGTCGCGGTGACCCCCGGCTGGCTCCGCTCGGAGCACATGCTCGAGGCCTTCGGCGTCACCGAGGACAACTGGCGCGACGCGACCGCCGATGTGCCGCACTTCTGCATCTCCGAGTCACCGGCATACGTGGCGCGGGCGGTGACCGCACTCGCCGCCGATCCCGACGTCGCCTGCTGGAACGGCAAGGTCGTCTCCAGCGGCCAACTCGCCCCCCTCTACGGCTTCACCGACACCGACGGCACCCGACCGGACTGCTGGCGCTACCTCGACGAGGTCCAGTCCCGCGGCCTCCCTGCCGACGACACCGGCTACCGCTGAGGCCTGGCCCCCCCCGACGCACCCAGGGCCTCCACTCGGCCGCGGCTCCGGCCGGGGTGGCCGTCGTCGGGTTGGGTCGGGTTGGGTTGTGGTGGGGTTCGGCAAGTCCTCGACCGAGCGCAGAGGGCGGCCCAGCACACGCTGAACGCCGTTGCCGAGACCGGTCACGCCCTCCTGGCGATAGTTCGCGTACAGGCCGTACAACCTGTCGATGACCGACGGCGTGACTCCACGGGACGGCAGCGTGCCCCGCCAGGCGTCGTCGAGGGGGAACGTCGACGTACCGCACAGGCCTGCCGAGAACCGCGCCGAAGCGGTCGGCAAGCTCCGGCAGCGTCAGCGCCTGCGGCCCGCTGATCTCTATCTCGCCGACGACTGGACGCTCCGCCAGCAGCTCGGCGACCGCGACCTCCGCGACATCCCGCACGTCCACATGTCCCCGAGCGCCCGCCCCGGCAGGATCGGCCAGCATGCCCCCGCCGATCGAGGCGGCTGCCGGGAGGGAGTTCTGCAGGAAGCGGTCGGGCCGCAGCACGGTCAGTGATTCGTCTCGGTGGCAACCTGGTCCTCGATGAACGGATGCGCCAGATAAAGCCGGTCCATGCCGACGACCGCACGCCGGACGTCCGCCGCATTGCTGGGCTCACCTTGGTGCAGCAGCCAATCGCTGGACGGCTTCGCCTCAGGACGCCAGTTCCCCCAGCAGGGCCCAGGTCCGGCGACGGTCGGCCTCGCCGGCTGTCTCCGTACCCGAGAACACCACCTCCGTCGCCCCGGCGTCCCGGTAGCGCCGTACCTCGGCGGCCACCGTCCTCTCGTCGCCGATCACGGCCACATCGGCGGCCCGTTTGCCGCCGGAGAGCTCGATGGCCCGCGCGTAGGACGGTATCTGCTCGTAGAACGCGAGCTGATCGGTCACCACGTCACGCACGGAGTCCACGTCGTCGGTGACCACGCCGTGCACGAGCGCCACGATGCGCGGCGCGGGACGGCCCGCGGCCTGTGCCGCGGCGGTCACGGCCGGGACGATGTGCTCGGCCAGGGCACGAGGCCCGGCCAGGTAGGGCAGGATCCCGTCCGCCAGCTCACCACTGACACGAAGGGCCTGAGGGCCCATTGCCGCGACGAGCAGCGGCACGCCGGCCTCGGCGCCCGGCACACGGGCGGGCAGCGGTGTGGTCGCGGTGAGCAGCTCGCCGTGGAAGTCCGCGGTACCGGTATCCGTCAACTGCCGCAGAGCGGTGAGGAATTCACGTAGACGGGCGATGGGCCGCTCGAAGGGGATGCCGAAGCCCGCCTCGGTCAGGAGCTTGGTGCCGAGCGCGAGTCCGAGGTGGTACCGGCCGTGCGTGGCCGCCTGCGCGGTCTGCGCCTGGCTGGAGACGAGCAACGGATGGCGTCCGAAGACGGGAATAGCGGAGGTGCCCACCTGCAGGCCCGGTACCTCACGCCCGACGATCGCCGCGAGTTGAGGCGAGTCGGCGCCGAAGGTCTGCCCGAACCAGGCGGACCGCAGCCCCGCGGCAGCCGCCTCCTCGGCGAGCCGCACGGTGGCATCGATCTGGTTGTCGGAACCGGTCGCGTCGAGTGCTACTCCCACGGTCATGTCAGTGAAAACCGCGGTCGGTTGGGCGCGTATTCCCCGTCCGTACGACGGTTTCCCGCCAGGCGTGTGCAGACGCGTTTCCGCAGTGCGTGCGGAGGTGTGGGTGTGTGGGCGCCTGGGCACCGTACTTGACCCCCGGCCCACGGCTGATCAGCGCCGGCGCCATACCAGCGTGTAGCGCCAGAACAGCCGACGGCGCAGCCGCGCGCCGGGCAGTACGCGACGGGCTTCGTCCACGATGCCGGGGAAGCTCATGACCGCCGGCCGGGTCGGGGCGGTCATCGAAGTCGGCCGGGGTGCGCTGCGGCCACGGTTCTTGATCCAGCCCATGGCGGCGTTCAGCGGGGCTGCGACCGTACCGAGCAGGTGATCAACGGGAGTCCGCGCGCGGGAGAGGCCGACGATGACCAAGGTTCCGCCGGGCGCCAGGTGCCGGCGGAATTGGCTGAGGGCGTCGGTGAACGGCAGGTGGTGGAGGGCGGCGACGCAGGTGATCACGTCGTAGGGACCGGGCGGTATCCCGGTCGGTGCATCGGCGACGGTGAAGGTCACCGGGGCGGCCTGGGCGACTTGGGTGGCCTGGGCGGCCTGAGAGGTCTGAGAGGTCAGCTTCCGTGCCTGGACGACGATCGCCGGGTCGGCGTCGATGCCGTGCACTGCGTCCGCGCGCGTGGCCAGGAGCCTGACCAGGTCACCGCTGCCGCAACCGACGTCCAGGGCGCTGCCGAAGCGCCGGGGGAGCTGCCGCAAGATCCATCGGTGGTAATGGGCGTTGTGGTCCCAAGGGTGGGCGGCATTGAACCGGTCAAGGGCCTGGAGGACGCGGCGCGGCAGTGTCGTCATGCGGTGAGTCCACCACGCCGTCGTGCCGCCTGCGACACCGTCACACCGTCAAGCCTGCGGTGGGGAGTTGCCGCGGGAAGGGTCCGCAGGCCCTCACCGGGTCTCTCAGCCCGCCGTCTCGCCCGCGTTTGGCGCCAGGACTCCCGCCGCGACCAGGGCGAACAGGGCTATGCCCAGCAGGATGCGGTAGACGACGAAGGGCATGAAGGACTTGTTGGAGATGAACTTCATGAACCAGGCGATCACGGCGTAGCCGACGACGAAGGCGATGATCGTGGCGAAGATGGTGGGGCCCCACGCCACATGGCCCCCCTCGCCGGCGTCCTTGAGCTCGAAGACGCCGGAGGCCAGTACGGCGGGGATGGCGAGCAGGAACGAGTAGCGGGCCGCGGACTCGCGGGTGTAGCCCATCAGCAGGCCGCCGCTGATGGTGGCACCGGAGCGGGAGACGCCGGGGATCAGCGCCATGGCCTGGCAGACGCCGTACAGCAGGCCGTCCTTGACGCTGAGGTCGGTGAGGGTCTTGCGCTGTTTGGCCGCGCGGTGCCGGCCCCCGGTCTCGTCACGGGCGGCCAGCCGGTCGGCGATGCCGAGTACCACACCCATCACGATCAGGGTGGTCGCGATCAGCCGCAGATCGCGGAACGGGCCCTCGATGGCGTCCTTGAGTGTGATGCCCAGCACACCGATGGGGATCGAGCCGACGATCACCAACCAGCCCATCTGGGCGTCGTGGTCGTGGCGCAGCTCACGGTTGAACAGGGAGCGGGACCAGGTCGAGATGATCCGCCCGATGTCCTTGCGGAAGTAGATGATCACGGCCGCTTCGGTGCCGATCTGCGTGATGGCGGTGAAGGCCGCCCCCGGGTCCTGCCAGCCGGCGAAAGCCGCGGTCAGGCGCAGATGCGCACTGGAGGAGATAGGGAGAAACTCGGTCAACCCTTGGACAAGTCCGAGGACGAAAGATTCAAACCAAGTCATGGAATTACGCTATCCAAGGGTGATCAAGCGCTTACCTGCGCGAGCGGGGTGACAGCGGACGCCGGTGGCGGATGTGGGTCTCCGCCGACCGGGGCAGCGTAACGTCCGAAGGTGACCGGCTGACCAACGGGTCCAGGTCCAGGCGCCCAATGAGTCCTGGAAGGACCGTGCCCGGCCGGATTCCGTCACCTTCCGGCCGGTACGGTCACCTCCTGACCGTTCTGGCCGGCGCGGTCACGTCCTGATCGTTCTGGCCGGTGCGGTCACCGTCTGACCGTTCTGGCCGGTGCGGTCACCTCCTGACCGTTCCGGCCGGTGCGGTCACTTCCTGATCGTTCTGGCCGGCGCGGTCATCTCCCGATCAGCCTCCGCGCAGCGACCTGCGCTTGCACCAGGCCACCACCAGCGCGCCCAGTCCGCTCAGGACGATGAACCCCATCGAGACGAGGAACGCCGGCGAAGTGGGCGTCGAGGCACGGGCGCCCGCGACGGCGTACGCCGCCGTGTTGGGGATGCTGCCGAGCGTCGTCGCCAGCAGGTAGGGGAACCAGCCCATACGGGAGACCGCGGCACAGTAATTCGTGGCACAGAATGGCAGACCGGGGAAGAGCCGGACCGCCAGCATCGAACGGAACCCGTGCTCGCTCAACTGCCGGTCGGCGGCCGTCAGCCACCGGGCGCGCAGCAACGGGCGCAGCGCGTCCTGACCGAGCAGCCGGCCCAGCCCGAAGGCCAGTGCGGCGCCCAGCACCGTACCGGCGAGCGCGGCCGCCAGCCCCACCATGCTGCCGAAGAGCGCACCCGCACCGAGGTTGAGGACCGGGCGCGGCACGAAAGCGGTGGTACACACGCCGTACGCCAGCACGAAGACCGTCATGGCCGCCGGACCGGACAGCTGCGCCGGCCAGCCGCCGACCAGCAGACGCTGCGGATGCCACAGCAGCATCGCCACCGCGGCACACGCCAGCAAGGCGAGCAGCAGGCCCAGCCGTGCCCACGGCGAGAACAGCACACGCGTGCAGCGTGCGGCGAGGCCATCGGCCGGTGCGGCAGGGTCGAGCATCCCGGGAGCGTAACCGACGTACCCGCCGACGAGCCGCATCCTGCGCGTACGGCTCCCGGAGCGGCCGCCCCGGCCGAGCGCCCTTCTCGCGGCATCCCCGCCACGCAGCGGCGGACCACCGACCGCGCACTCCGCATCGTCACGTACGAGCCTCAGGACGCGACACGACGTGACGTGACGCGCTACGACACGACGCGACGCGACACGCTACGACGCGACACGACACTCGCGAGATGACTCCCGGGCGGGAGCCACACGGCCCGCCTGGCCCGCCTCACCCCCCCCACACGATCCTCAAGCGCGTCATCACACCACCTCGGCCGCGCCAACTCCCCGGCCCGAATAAATCGTTCGACGCGACGGCCCCCGCCCGGCAACCTAAGACACATGTTCCGGCACGCCTTCCACTCGCTCCCGTCCGCAGTCGCGGACGAGCCGAAGGCTGCCGCCGACTTCCTCGCGGCCCTCGCCGCAGCCACCGACGGCGCACGAAGCTGACCCTCTCCGGATCGTCCGGCGGACCCCGCAGGGGGAGGGTCGGCTCGGCCAAGGGGTCCCCACGGCGCCAAGTCGCCGTCCTCACCGCATCGTTGCGAGGAAGAACACCATGCCCAAGACGGCATACGTACGCACCAAGCCGCATCTCAACATCGGCACCATGGGCCACGTCGACCACGGCAAGACCACCCTCACCGCCGCCATCACCAAGGTCCTCAGCGACCGCGGAAGCGGCACCTTCGTACCCTTCGACCGGATCGACCGGGCCCCGGAGGAGGCCGCCCGCGGCATCACCATCAACATCTCGCACGTCGAGTACGAGACCGACACCCGGCACTACGCCCACGTCGACATGCCCGGCCACGCCGACTTCATCAAGAACATGGTCACCGGCGCGGCCCAGCTCGACGGCGCGATCCTCGTGGTCTCCGCGCTCGACGGCATCATGCCGCAGACCGCCGAGCACGTGCTGCTCGCCAAACAGGTCGGCGTACGGCACATCGTCGTCGCCCTCAACAAGGCCGACGCCGGCGACCCGGAGCTCACCGACCTGGTGGAGCTGGAGGTCCGCGAGCTGCTGAGCGCGCACGGCTACGACGGGGAGCACGTACCCGTCGTACGGGTCTCGGGGCTGCGCGCCCTGGAAGGCGACCCGCGCTGGACGGAGGCGATCGAGGCGCTGCTGGACGCCGTGGACACCTACGTCCCGATGCCCGAGCGCTATGTCGACGCGCCATTCCTGCTGCCGGTGGAGAACGTGCTGACCATCACCGGGCGTGGCACCGTCGTCACCGGGGCCGTCGAACGCGGCACGGTGCGCGTCGGCGACCGGGTGGCGGTGCTCGGCGCGGACGCGGAGACGACCGTCACCGGGCTCGAGACGTTCGGCAAGCCCATGGAGTCCGCGGAGGCCGGGGACAACGTCGCGCTGCTGCTGCGCGGCCTGCACCGCGACCAGGTACGCCGCGGGCACGTCGTCGCCGCGCCCGGCAGCGTCACACCACGGCGCCGTTTCACCGCCGAGGTGTACGTGCTCTCCACCGAGGAGGGCGGCCGCCGCACACCGCTGTCCACGGGCTACCGTCCGCAGTTCTACATCCGCACCGCGGACGTCGTCGGCGACCTCGACCTCGGCGAGCGGGGCGTCGCCCGCCCCGGCGAGACGGTGACGGTGTCGGTCGAACTGGGCCGGGACGTGCCGCTGGAGACCGGCCTCGGCTTCGCCATCCGCGAGGGCGGCCGGACGGTGGGCGCCGGCACGGTCCGCACTGTGGAGGAGTGAGCACTTGCCTCACGACACCGCGCATACCTGAAGTCAGCACCGCATTGCGAACAACTGAAGCCAAAACCGCATTGCGGACAACTGACGTCAGTGCCCCGTGCGAAGTGCGCACCGCGTGACACGACGCCGCGCCCCGTACCTGCCTCCCAGGTACGGGGCGCGGCCGCGTACTGTCCGACGGGAGCGCGGGGTGCGAGACTGCTCGCCCGGACGGACGGATGGGTCGGCCGACGTACGACGTCCTGGCGCACGGAACGCGAGCGGCGAACCTGGCGCATGGCGATGGCGATGGCGAACGCGTACGGGCCCACGACGCATGGCGAACGCGGACAGGCACATGAAACGCGGACAGGCACATGAGTGGACGAGCCCACGGCGCATGGCGAACGCGGGCGGACGAGCCCCGAGCAGACGGGCCGACGGAACGCGGGCGGCCGACGGGCGGAACACCGCAAGGGACAGCTCACTGACGGAACAGCTCACTGACGGAACAGCTCACTGACGGAACAGCTCACTGACGGAACAGCTCACTGACGGGGCAGCTCACTGACGGGGCAGCTCACTGACGGGACAGGTCACTGACGGGACAGGAGGAACATCTGATGGCGGGCAAGGCACTGGTCCTCGGCGGCGGAGGGCTCACCGGAATCGGCTGGGAGGTCGGCGTGCTCGCCGGCCTCGCGGACGCGGGCATCGACCTCACCGACGCCGATGTCGTCATCGGTACCTCCGCCGGATCGATCGTCGCCGCCCACCTCACCGCGCAGCAGCGCACACTGCGGGAGCTGTACGAGCACCAGCTCGCCGCGCCCCAGGGCGGGGCCGCCGCCCGGATGGGGCCGGCCGCGCTGGCCCGGTTCGCGGCGATCGCACTGCGTTCCCGGGACGCGGCCTCGTTCGGTGCCCGGATGGGCAAGCTGGCGCTCGCGGCCCGTACGGTCCCAGAGGCGGAGCAGCGCGCGGCGATCGCCCGGAACCTGGGCGGCCTGGCCGACTGGCCGGCCCGCCGCCTGATGATCACGGCGGTGGACGCGGCAACAGGGCAGCGGACCGCCTTCGATGACACCAGCGGCGTGCCGCTGATCGACGCGGTGGGCGCGAGCTGCGCGGTCCCCGGGATCTACCCACCGGTGACCATCAACGGCACGCGGTGGATCGACGGCGGAGTGCACTCCAGCGCCAACGCGGACCTCGCCGCCGGATACGCCCGTGTGGTGATCGTCGCGCCGATGGCCGTCAGCGGCGGGCCGATCGCCGGCCCCCGGGCGCAGGGCGAGCGCCTGGCGCGAAACGGTGCCCGGGTGTGCGTGATCACCCCCGATCGCGCAGCCCGGTCGGCGTTCGGACGCAACGTCCTGGACCCCACCAAGCGAGCAGCCGCAGCACGCGCCGGACGACGCCAATCAGTCGCCCACGCCACCGAGCTCCGCCAGCTCTGGTCAGAAACACCTTGATCCGTCCAAACCCTGACCATTCAAACCTGATCCGTCCAAACCCGCGGCATCACGCGCCGAACGGTGGCCTGACGCCTGACATCCGGCCTGCCGTCACCCGGCGTGCCGGGATCCGGCGTGCCGGGATCCGGCCTACGGGGCCCGCCCTACGGGGCCCTGCCTACGGGGCCCGGACACCGAGCCCCGGCCCGTCGGTGCCCGGACTGTCGGACCCGACCCGTTGGCACCTCGATCGCTTGGACGGAGATCGTCGGCACCGGATGGCCGGGATCCTGACCACTGACCCCGGCCCCTCGCACTGGCACCTGGCTTGCCGGGCCCCGGTGCGCCCGGCTCGGACCGCCCCAGCCCGGACGCCAGACTCAAACCGCCGGGACCATGACCACCGCCAACCTGACCACCGGCACCCGGCTTGCCAGGACCTGGGTGACCGGTTGAGCCCGACCGCCAGACTCAGGTCACCGCGACCTTGACTAGGGGCGGCCGGCACCCGGCTTGCCAGGACCTGGGTCACCGACTGGGCCGGACCGCCAGACTCAGGCCACCAGGACCCAGATCACCGGCACAATGAGACGGTGGAACGACCCCCCGCGCTGGCCGCCGCGATAGCCGACCAGGCCCCCCAGGTACCCAAGCCTGAGGCACTCAACTCGGCCCCCATGCCCCCCGAGCCGATGCCCAAGCACCCGGAGTCACTCAAGACCCCGCAGCCACTCCAGACCCCGGACCCCATACCGGTTACTCGACCCGTGGACTGGGGCATCGCCAAGCTCCTGCCGGACGTCGACCGCCCCCGCGCCTGGCTGCTCACGGTGGACGGTGCCCCCCAGTCGTACGTCGACCTCGACGAGCCCACGCATCTCGAATTCGAGTACGTGCGCCGACTGGGCCATGTACTGGACGAACTGGCCATGCCGGGAGAGCCCCTCGACGTGCTGCACCTGGGAGGCGGGGCGCTGACCCTGCCGCGCTATCTGGCCGCCACCCGCCCCGCCTCCCGGCAGGACGTCATCGAGGCCGACCGCGGACTGCTCGCCCTCGTGGCCGAACACCTGCCGCTACCTGACCCACTGCCCGACGGATCCGGCATCGTGGTGCACCCGCAGGATGCCCGTACGGCGCTCGAGGCGGCGCCGACGGACAGCGCCGATGTCATCGTGGCCGATGTCTTCGGCGGCTCGCGGGTGCCGGCGCAACTCACCTCGGTCGAGTACGCGCGGGCTGCCGCCCGCGTGCTGCGCCCGCACGGCTGCTACGCGGCGAACCTCGCGGACGGTGCGCCCTTCGGCTTTCTCCGCGCCCAACTAGCCAATTTCGCCACGCTCTTCGAGCACCTCGCGCTGATCGCCGAGCCGTCGGTGCTGCGCGGGCGGCGCTTCGGGAACGCCGTGCTGCTCGCTTCGCGCGCGGAACTACCACTCGGCGCGCTGGCCCGCCGGGTGGCCGCCGACGCGTTCCCGGCGCGGGTCGAGCACGGCGCGGCGCTGCGGCGGTTGATTGCGGACGCGGTGCCTGTACCGGACGCCGAAGCGGTGGCATCTCCGGTGCCACCGGACGGCGCGTTCAGCGTGGGCTGATGTCGTGCGCTGGCGCCAGGCGGTGATTGACCCGGGTGCTAGTTGGTTGGCTCGGGGACCACGAGAGTCGCTAGGGGGCCATGAGGGGCGCTAGGCGGTTGGGTCCGGGGGCTACGGCTACGGGGCTCGTGTGCCGTCCGTCTTGTCTTGGTCTTGCTCGTGAGGCCCCTTCCTTCCTCTCTTGATCCCTCCCTTCTCTCCTCTCCTGTTCCTTCCCCCTTCCGCGTTCCCTTGTTCCGCCTTGTGTGCCTGTGCCTCCCTCCTTTCCTCTCGGCAACGATTACGGAGCGTGGTGAGTTCCCCCTATTTTATTACCATGGGTGATTGCAGTGGAAGGGGGAGGGGAGGAGGGGGCTGAGGGGGAGGAGGGGTAGAGGGAGGGGCTGGGGGTGGTCGATGTGTTGCTTAGTTAGGGGGTGGAGGGGGTGGCCTGTGGTTGGGGGGATGGTGAGGTGCTTGGTGGGGATTCGCGGCGGGTGAGGTGGCGTACGTCGGGGACGCACAGGACCGCGGCGGTCAGTAGGGCTATCAGGGTCGAGCAGGCCCATAGGGCGGCGGTTCGGCCGATGAGGGTCTGTACGGGGCCCGCAAGGGCGGTGGCCACGGGGACCATGGCCACGGAGCCGAGCCAGTCGTAGGAGGAGACCCGGGAGAACTTCTCCTCGGGGATCTCCTGGTGCAGGGCCATCATCCATGTCACCGCGAAGACCTCGATGGCGATTCCGGTGGCGAACATGACCGCGGTGAGTCCGGCGGCCGGCAGTGGCACGGCGAGCGCGGCGGACGGTAGGGCGAGCGGGAAGACGCACAGGGTGCCGGTGAGCAGGATGCGGCGCGGTCTTAGGCGGGTCATCAGCAGGGCGCCGCCCGCGGTGCCCGCCCCGAAGGCGGCCAGTGCCAGCCCCCAGGGGCCGGGGCCGCCCAGGTGCTGCTCGGCGACCAGTGGTCCGTAGACCGCTTCGGCCGCCGCTATCACCGCGTTGACGATGGAGAACTGGACCACCACCGCCCACAGCCAGGGCCGGGAGGCGACCTCGCGCCAGCCGTCCCGTAGATCGTGGAGTATCCCTCCGCCCGGGGTGCGCTCGGGGACTTCGCTGACGTCGAGGAAGGCGCGCAGCGCGCCCGCGAGGGCGAAGGCGGCGGAGTCGACGGCCAGCACCCAGCCGGGACCGACCGCGGCGACCAGCGCGCCGCCCAGGGCTGCGCCGCCGATGTTCGCGCCGTTCATGCCCATACGGAACACGGCGAAGGCGCGCCCCGCGTGCGCCCCGGAGACGCTGGCGAGCACCATTCCCTCGGAGGCCGGGGCGAAGAACGCCTGTCCGGTGCCGCCCAGTGCGGCCAGTGCCGCCATCTGCCACAGGTGTGGTTCTCCGGCCAGGACGAGCAGGGCGAACAAGCCCTGGGAGACGCAGCTGAGGGCGTTGGCGGCGACCATGACGCGGTGCCGGGGGAGCCGGTCGGCGATCGCGCCGCCGATGAGCAGGAACAGGACCAGCGGGATCGTGCGGGCGGCGGCGACCAGGCCGACGTCGGTGGCGGAGCCGCCGGAGCCCAGTACGGCGAAGGCGGTGGCGATGAGTGCGCCGGAGTGGCCGAGGCCCGCGATCACCGTGGCGCCCGTGAGCAGTAGGTAGTTGCGTCCTGCCCAGGTGGGGGCCCAGGTCCGGCGGTGGAGCGGGGTGTGGGGCGGGGTGTGTCGCTTGCGTCCGGTCGTCCTGGTTCCGCCGGTCACCTTGGCGTCCCCGAAGTCTCCGAAGTCTTCGAAGTCGTCGAGACCTCTGACGTCCCCGGTATCTCCGAAGTCCCTGGTGTCGCCGAAGTCTCTAGGGCCTCTGGCATTGCTGGCGTCTCCGGGCTCCCCGGTCCCTTCGGCCTTTCCGGTACCTCTGGCCTCCTCAGTGACTCCGGCCTTTCCGGTGTCTCCGGTAACTCCGTCCTCCCCGCCCTGCCCATCGTTCCCGCCGTTCCCGGTGCCCCCGGCGTCCCCGTCGCGTCGTCGTCCTGAGCGCATGGAGGTCAACGATATGCGGGGCGCGGGAAGGGAGGGATGGCGCGTGGGTGCGGTCGCTGGGGTGGTCTTGCGGCCGCGGTGCGCCTGGCTCTTCACAGCTAAGCTACTGCTAGGTAACATGATCTCATGTCCTCTGAGACCCTGCCGTCGATCGGCGAAATGATGGCGGCCTCCGTGCCGATGGTCCGCACCCTGAACCTTGAGTTCACCGAGACCACCGCCGAGCGCGCCGTGGTCCGCATGCCTGACCAGCCCGATTTCCACAACCACGTCGGCGGACCGCACGCCGGTGCCATGTTCACCCTCGCCGAGTCCGCGAGTGGCGCGATAGTGATGACGGCCTTCGGTGACCAGCTTGGACGCGCGGTGCCCCTGGCCGTGCGCGCCGAGATCGGCTACAAGAAGCTCGCCATGGGGCCGGTCACCGCCACCGCGGAGCTGGGCCGGTCGGTGGCCGAGGTGGTCGCGGAGCTGGACGCCGGTGAGCGTCCGGAGTTCCCCGTGAACATCTCGATCACCCGCGAGGACGGCGCGGTCACCGGCGAGATGAGCATCGTGTGGACCCTGCGCCCCAACAAGTGAGCCGGTCCGGCCCCAGGGGGTGAGTCAGGTCCGGCCCCGGCAAGTGAGTCGGGTCCGGCCCCGTAGGTGAGCGGTGAGCCTGGCCGAGCCGCAATAACGGTGAGGCGCCGTGCCGCGGCAGCGTGGGTCGCCATGCCGCGGCAGCGTGGGTCGGCGCGCCGCGGGAGCTCGGGTTCTTTCGCTGAGGAGCCGGATGTCGTGAACCGCACGTGGATTCGGCTGTCGGGCGGTGCGATCGAGTACGCTTCCGGGGCGCGCTGCGGCGTGTCAGGGGAACGACCGGCACCGGTGTCGAGAACGCCGGGGCGACGGCCCACGGGGGCCCTACACCAGCGGAGGAATCGGCGTTGCACATCCAGGAGTGGCTCGAGACGGTACCGGCCGTGGTCGTCTATCTCCTGGTGGGGGTGGTCATCGGACTGGAGAGCCTGGGCATTCCGCTGCCCGGCGAGATCGTCCTCGTCAGTTCGGCGATCCTGGCCGCGACCCAGGACCACATCGACCCGTTCGTGCTGGGCACCTGCGCGTCCGTCGGTGCGATCGTCGGTGACTCCATCGGCTATCTGATCGGGCGCAAGGGCGGCCAGCCCCTGCTCCAGTGGGCCGGACGGAAGTTCCCCAAGCACTTCGGCCCCGACCATGTGGCCATGGCGGAGGAGAAGTTCGACAAGTGGGGCATGTGGGCGGTCTTCTTCGGCCGTTTCATCGCGCTGCTGCGTATCTTCGCCGGTCCTCTCGCCGGTGTGCTGAAGATGCCGTACTGGAAGTTCCTGATTGCCAACGTCCTCGGTGGCATCGTGTGGGCCGGCGGTACGACGGCCCTGATCTACAGCGTCGGCATCGTCGCCGAGCCGTGGCTCAAGCGCTTCTCGACGTGGGGCCTGGGGGCCGCCGTGCTGTTCGGCATCGGCTCGTTCCTCGTCATGAAGCGCCGGGCGAAGAAGGCGGCCGCCGCGCGTGAAGCGGCACAGGCTCCGGTCGCCGCGACGGTCGACTGACCTGACCTGACCTGACCTGACCTGATCCGAACCGGACCGAACCGGCCGCGCCCGGTCGTGGCGGCGCGGCACCGGTCGCTCAGTTGCTCACCGCTTCTGCCCTCCAGCCGCTCACCGCTTCTACAGGGGCAGTGGCGGCATCTGCCAGGGTCGCTCACGGCATCTGCCAGATGTCGGGTCCGCCGTCGCGCCACTCGAAGACGGTGGTGTCGTCCCAGACGAACTTCGTGTTGCGGAAGCCGGCGCGGCGCAGGATTGCGGCCACGTCACCGGGGCGCAGCGCCCGGCCGAGGTCCTGCCCGTGGAGCGTCACTCGGCGACCGCCGCCGGTGGACGGCGGATGCACGATCACGGGGGCGCGCCTCATGGCCCCAGGATGCGGCCGGCCCGGCGTACCCGCATTCCGAGTGCGACCGGCACGTCACCCCGTGTGTCGGGCGGCCCCCCCGCACCCCGCCCCCGTCCCGCCTTCACGCCCCCCGCCCCCGTCCCGCCTTCACGACCCCGCCCGGAGTCGGGAGGAGATCGGCTGCGTCCGCGCGCCGTTGCCGCTGCCGCTGCGCTGCCACCAGGGCACGTTCTCGCCGAGGTCCGGGACCGGGCCGCCGGCGCGGAGCTCACGCCGCAGGCCGGCCAGCATGTTGCGGGCCCCCGCGATGAACAGCGGGTCACCGACGAGTTCCTTGGCCGCCAGCGCCTTGCGGCAGGCCCGCAGGGCCGCCGTCGGCTGCCCGTGGGTCCGTTCGGCCAGGGCCTCGGCGTACAGGACGGTCGAGTACAGCCAGAAGTCTCCGTCCGAATGCCGTCCCGCCCAGGCGTTGCGGGCCGCCGCCCGCGCCCGGTCCGCGTCCAGCGGTGCGAGGGCGATGGCGAGCAGTGCCAGGCTGTGCGCCGGACCCGGGCCGAACCAGGGATCGCGGGAGCGGTGTCCGGCGGCCTCCTCCAGACATGCCACGGCCGCGGCGCTGTCCTTGCGGTACATGGCCAGCACGGCGTGTGCATGCGCGATACGGGCCAGGCCGTCCGAGTCCGCGTGCATCACGGCCGCCGTCCAGGCCTGGCCGAGCAGCGCTTCGGCGGTGTCGGACGCATGCTCCTGCGCTGCCAGGTAGCCGGCCAGCCACAGTGCCCGCGCCCGTACGGCGGTGTCGTCGCGGGAGAGCAGCAGCAGTCGGTGCAGATGTGCCCGCCCCTCGTGGCGGAATCCGCAGGCCACCCAGTGGAACCACAGCGAGACCGCGATCTCCAGTGCGCTGAGCGCGTCGTCCGGGTCCTGCGGCGGGTGGGTCAGCGCGGCGTCGAGGTTGTGCTGTTCGTCCTCCACCAGACCCACCGCGACCTGCTGGTTCGGGCCCTGCCAGGCGATCTGTGCCTCGGCCGCGAGCGCCGCGCAGGCCTGCCGGAACCGGCGCAGTGCCGCGGCCTCCTCGCCCGCCTCGCGCAGCTGGGTCCGGCCGAAGTCGCGGGCGGCGCGCGGGAGCCGGTAGCGGGGCGGCAGCGTGGCCTCGGCGCCGTGGTGCGGACCGCCCGCATCGCGTACGCAGTCGATGACCGAGGCGGTGCGGAGCCGCTCCAGGGCGCCGTCGACCGCGCCTGCAGGAACGTCACTGCTGGTGCAGACGCAGCCGGCGAGCCAGGGGTCGAAATCGCCGGGCAGCACCGAGAGTCTCGCCCAGACCCGCCGGTCCGTGGGCGAGCAGAGGGCATAGCCCGCGGCGTGCGCGGCGTAGAGCGAGGTGTGCCGCACGCTGACCGCCGGCCCCGAGTAGTACAGCGTGCCGTCGGCGCCCACCTGGGCCGCGAGCTGCGGCAGCGACATCCGGTCCAGCTGGTGCGCGGCCAGCGCGATCGCCAGCGGTGAGCCTTCCAGCGCCTGGCAGACCGCGACCAGGAGCTCCGGTGTGGCGGGCCCGGTCCGCGCGGCCAGCAGCTCGACGGCCGGTCCGGCGATGCCCTCGCCCAGCGTCACCGGCAGCGGCGCGAGCGCGACCACCCGCTCCTCGGCCAGCCCCAGCGCGCGCCGTGCGGTCGCCACGATCCGCAGCTCCGGCTCGGCCCGCAGCAGCCGCCGTACGAGCTGCGCGCACTCGTCGAGCACCGGATCGCAGTCGTCCAGCAGCACGGTCGCGCGATACCGGCGGCAGTGCGCGGTGAGCGCCTCGACGGCCTCGTCGGGCGCCGGGGGAGCGGCCGACGGGGAGGCCCCGGCACCCGCCCGGGTGCGCGCCGGACGGCTGACGCACGGATGCGCGGTACGCCGGGCGAGTGCGTGTGCGGTGCTCCGGCGGGCGGCGTCCGGCAGCCCCGCCGCCCGCAGCAGCGCCTCGGTCACACCGCCCTCGGCCAGGCCGTCCCAGCAGGCCACCCGGATGACGGTGCCGTCGAGCCGGGCGGTGTGCTCCTCCAGTACGGCGCGGGCCAGGACGCTCTTGCCCACCCCCGCGGCTCCGGTGAGGGTCACCAGCGGGGCGCTGCGCAGCAGGCCGGACATCTGCTCGTGCTCAATGGCCCGCCCCACTACGCCGGGCAGCGGCCCATGATCGGCCCACGCGGTCATCGGTCATCCCCAACCACGGCACAGCGCCGCGCCCTTCCGAATGGGCAACCAACCATGCCAGAACCGACCGCGCGGTAAACGGGGAGTGGCCGCATCGAACGGGGGAAACGCCGCCGGCGGCCTTGACGCCACTGCCGTCTTCTTGCGGGCCGAGTGGTGGAGCCGCAGGTCACAAGGCCGGGGTCGGCGTCGCGGGGGCTGTGGCCGAACTTAAAGTGGTGTCTTCAGACCGGTGTCGCGGTGGCAGCGTGGGTGCCCGCGGCCGGCCCAAGGATCCGAGGAGAACGTCCCGATGAAGTGCCTGCGGGTGGGAGCTGCGGTGAGCGCGGTGGCTGTGGCTCTGGGGTTGCTGGCCGGATGCGGCGGCGGCACGGACGTCGTCGACGCGTCGGCTGTGCCGCGGCTGAGGGCGCAGCCCGCGGACGCGGACAACGGCATGCCGCGGGTGGTGCCGCCCCGTGGCCCGCGCTCCGCGTTCACCCCGTTCCGTACGACCGGGGACGACGGCACGCAGGTGGTGCGGACCACCTGGCACGGCCGCAAGTCGGGCTTCACCGGCGACATATGGGCCTGGGTGCCGCCGCAGTACCACCAGCCGCAGTACGCCAAGAGCGGCTTCCCGGTGCTGATCGCGCTGCCCGGTGCCTACGGCTATCCGTTCAATTACTGGGCCGGGGCGCCGTTCGCCCTCCAGGAGCGGATCGCGCAGTGGTCGCAGCAGGGCAAGACGCTGCCGTTCATCGTGGTGATGCCGGTGCTCAATCCCGGCAAGAAGTACTACGACGGCAGCGACATCCCGGGGCAGCCGAAGATGGGCACGTGGCTGACCGAGGACGTCCCGGACTTCGCGCGGGCCAACTTCCGTACGTACGACAGCCGTGACGGCTGGGCCTTCATGGGGTCCTCGTCCGGTGGCTTCGCCGCGCTCAAGGCCGTGCTCAAGCAGCCGGAGAGGTTCAAGGCGGCCATCGTCAACGGCCCGGACACGGCGCCGGATTCGCCGATGTGGCGGGGGTACCCGGCGGAGATGCGCGCCAACGACCCGCGCCATCTGGCGCGGCGGCTGGCCGCGCGGCAGGGGCCGCCGGTCTACCTGGCGTTCGAGCTCGGCAGCCGGGAGGCGGCGGTGCCCGATGTGAAGCGCTTCATCAAGGAGTACACCGGCGGGCCGGTCCGTTCCACGCTCTTCGAGATACCGGACGGCGTGCACAGCGCGCAGACCTATATGCAGCGCATGGCCGAGTCGCTGCACTGGATCAGCGAGCAGATGCAGGGGCCGGTGCCGGGGCGGTCGTCCAGGGGGTAGCGGAACACCTCCCTTGGCCCGGCCCCCGGCGCCCGGCCCCCCGGCGCCTCCGCCGGGGCCTGTCCGGACGGGGCATGGCCGGGACCGCGGCCCCTGCCCCGTCCGTCGGACAGCCCCTAGCCCTCCTGCACCGCCTCCCGGTGCTGTGCCGCCAGTTCCAGGTACATCGTGGCGTTGACCTTGATGAGCTCGCGCTCCTCGTCGGTCAGCCGGCGCTTGACCTTCGCCGGTACCCCGGCGACCAGGGAGCCGGGCGGGACCTGCATGCCCTGGGGGACCAGTGCCTGCGCGGCGACCAGGGAGCCCGCGCCGATGCGGGCGCCGTTGAGGACCGTGGCGCCCATGCCGATCAGGACGTCGTCCTCGACGGTGCAGCCGTGCAGCACCGCGTTGTGCCCGACGGAGACCCGTTCGCCGACGGTCACCGGGAAGCCGGGGTCGACATGCACCGTGCAGTTGTCCTGGATGTTGCTGTCGGCGCCGAGGGTGATCGGGCCGCAGTCGGCCCGGAGCACCGTGTGGTACCAGACGCTGGTGCCCGCGGCCAGGGTGACCTCGCCGAGCACCACGGACGTGGGCGCGATGAACGCCTTCTGATCGACCGTCGGCTGCTTGCCGCCCACCTGGGAAATCAACGCGCCTGCTGTCATCACCGGATCTCCTTGCCGCTCGTGCGCCGCGCCAACAGCACCGTAGACGACGGCCGGACCGCTGGGCGGGGGCGGCCGCCGGTGGGGCGAAGATCACAGCATGGCGCGCGGCCGGTCGCCCGGCGGGCCGATTACGGTGTGCGGGTGCCGATAAACCAGAACGTGTTCTCATCCGTCGCGGCCTGGCGGCGCCGGGCCGTGTCGCGTGCCGTCCATCGCGGTGCGCGCTGGGTGAGGGAGGCCGCGGCCGTCACGGCCGAGCGGCCGGGCCCGTACCGCTTCCGCCGGATCGGTGCCGGCACCCGCCTGGCCTTTCCGCAGGGCACGGTCTTCGGGGATCCCTGGATCGAGATCGGCGAGTACTGCATCATCGCCCAGGACGTGACGCTGACCGCCGGGATGATGCCGGACCTCGATCTCGGCCCGGAGCCGATCCTCACGCTGGGGAACGGGGTGGTGCTGGGCCGCGGCAGCCATGTGATCGCCGATGTCCGGCTGACGATCGGCGATGACTGCTTCTTCGGCCCCGGTGTCTATGTCACCACCACCAACCACAGCTATGACGACCCCGAGGTGCCGGTCGGCAAGCAGTGGCCGCGCACCGACCCGGTCGCCATCGGCTCCGGCAGCTGGATCGGGACCGGAGCGGTGATCCTGCCCGGTGCGCGGCTGGGCCGGAACGTGGTGGTGGCGGCCGGCGCGGTCGTCCGTGGTGAGGTCCCCGATCATGCGGTGGTCGCCGGCGCGCCCGCCAAGGTCGTCCGCAGCTGGGACGCGCAGCGGGGCTGGCAGCCGCCGCTGCGTACGCCCGCGCCGGTGCCGATCCCCGAGGGCGTCACGCCGGAGCAGCTGCTCGCGGTCGGGGAGTGGGAGCAGACGGCGGGGGCGGGGGAGGCGTACGGGGCTTCCTGAGGCGCCGTCGGCCCCGGGCTCGACGGTGTCCGCCGCCAGCCCGGGGCCAGCTGTGTCCGCCGTCGGCCCTGGGCGCGGCCGTGTCCGGGTCAGCCGCCGGAGGCGAGCAGGAGCGAGCCGACGACCGCGAGGGAGGCGCCTGCGGCCTGGATGGCTCGCATCCGCTCCTTGAGGACGCCGAGCGCGGCGAGCGCGGTGACGACGGGGTAGAGGGAGGCGAGCACCGCGGCCATGGTCACCGGGCCGTGCTGGGCGGCGATGGCGTAGGTGCCGTTGGCGGCGACATCGGCTATACCGACGAAGCCGAGCATCGGCAGCGAGCCGCGCAGGCTCGCGAACCCGCCCTCGGGCAGCGCCGGGGTGCCGCGCCGCACCGACGCGTACAGCGCGGCGCCGCCGACGGCGATATTGCACACCCGCTGGACGAACAGCGCGAGGAACAGCCCGGTCACGGTCGTGGACGCCTCCGCGATCAGCGCCATCACCGCGCCGAAACCGAGCGCCGACACCAGCGTGAGCACGATCGTCTGACGGGCCACCGACGCGCCGCTGATCCGGGGGCCGCCGGCCAGCAGGACGCCGACCACGGCCACGACCATGCCGGCGGCCTGCAGCAGGCCCGGCCGCTCGCCCGCCACGATGCCGACGCCGAGGGGGACCAGTACGGTGCCGAGCGCGGCGAGCGGGGAGACCACGCCCATCGGGCCGAGCGCCAGGGCGCGGTAGAAGCAGAGCATCGCGGCGGGCCCGACGACCCCCGCGCCGACCGCGAACCACAGCTGCGGTCCGGCCTCCCGCCAGCCTCCGGTGGCCACCACGACGGCGCCCAGTACCAGGGCGGCCAGGGTCTGCGAGACGACCACCACGGTCAGCGCCTGGAATCGTCGGGTGAGCAGTCCGCCGCCGAAGTCGGCGAGCCCCCACAGAAGGCTGGTGGCCAGGGCGAAGACCGCTGTCATGGTGAAACCTCGCAGTACAGTGAACCGGACGCTGAAGTACACCACACCGTAGTGCAACAAATTGAACTGCGGTATTGAATATATTGGCCTACGACGTGGACGGACCGTGACGGATCTCGACCAGCTCACGCAGTCGCTCGCCCGCAACCTCAAGCACTGGCGCGCCGAGCGCGGCCTCACCCTCGACGCGCTGGCAGCCCGCGCCGGGGTCAGCCGCGGCATGATCATCCAGATCGAGCAGGCCCGTACGAACCCGAGCGTGGGGACCACCGTCAAGATCGCCGACGCGCTCGGCGTCAGCATCACCACGCTCCTCGACTACGAGCAGGGCCCGCAGGTGCGCATCGTGCCGCAGCGCGAGGCCGTCCGGCTGTGGTCCACCGAGGCCGGCAGCTACACCATGCTCCTCGTGGGCGCCGAGGCCCCGGGGCCGTACGAGCTGTGGGACTGGCGGCTGATGCCCGGCGACGGCAGCTCCTCCGATCCGCATCCGCCCGGCACCGTCGAGCTGATCCACGTCCGGGCCGGCACGCTGACGCTGGTCGTGGACGACGTGGAGCACGAGGTGCCGGCCGGTGCCTCGGCGTCCTTCGAGGCCAAGGTCGCGCACGGCTACCGCAATGACGGCGGTGAACCGGTCGAGATGACCATGTCGGTGATCATCCCGCCCGCCCGCTGAGACGGCCCGCCGGGGCGCCGGCCGGGGCTGTTAGCTTGGCCGGCATGACCGTGCCGATGGATGCCTTCGACGAAGTCCGGCCCGCCGCCGAGTGCCTGGACCTGCTGACCGGGCCGGTGGCCGCCGCGATCCGCGCCTGGAGCGGATCCGTACCGGTCCAGGAGCTGCGCTATGTCGACACCGACCCGGCCATCGCGGACACCGCGCCCCTCGTCGAGCGCTACGGCCGCTGGCTTCTGGAGCAGTCGGCGAACTGCGTGGTGGTGGCGGGAAAGCGCGGCGGCGAGAGCACCCTGGCCGCCTGTGTGGTCCTCTCGCACACCCGTGTCGACGTCAACGGCGTGGTGCGTCGTCAACTCGGCGCCCGCAAGGCGTCGTTCGCATCCATGGACAAGGCGGTCGGCGACAGCGGGATGGAGTACGGCGGCATCACCCCGATCGGACTGCCCGCCGACTGGCCGCTGTTCGTGGACGCCGCCGTCGCCGACACCCCGTACGCGCTGATCGGCAGCGGCAGCCGCCGCGGCAAACTCATCGTTCCCGGCAAGGCGCTGGCCGAACTCCCCGGAGCCACCGTCCTGGAGGGGCTGGGCGTCGCCTAGCGGCCGTCCGATGGGTTAGGGCCTGTCCGATGGGTCAGGGTCGGACAGGCCCTAGGCCGGGACCTACGGCGCGGATGCGCGCGACCGCAGGTCCAGGGAGAGCGGTGTGGAGTGTTCGGCGAAGCCCAGGCTGCGATACAGGGGCTCGGCGCCGTCGGTGGCATGCAGATCGACCCGGGTGACGCCCCGCCCGGCGAACCAGTCGAGCAGCGCCTCGGTCGTGGCGCGCGCATAGCCGCGGTGGCGGTAGCGGGGGTCCGTGCAGACGTTGAAGACGAAGCCGAAGCGGCCCGAGGGGTGGCCCGGCGCCGGCAGCCGTTCCTCGACCGTCCCGACCGCGCACGCCGCCAGATGCGGCGCGCCCGGCCCGTCGCCCGCCACCACGAACGCACCCAGCCGCGGATCCGGCCCGGTCAGCAGCCGGCGCGCCATCGCCTCCGCGTCCCGCTCCCAACTCCCGGGCGCATCCTGCCCGTTCATCGCGGCGAACATCAGCCGGCGCAGCCGGACGAGCTCGGCGGCGTCCCCGGGAGCAGCGGCACGTATCGTGATCACGCAGGGACGCTAACGCACCCGCCGCTCAGCCCAAACGGGGTATCTCAATCGCCGGACAGCGGTCCATCACCATGTCGAGTCCCGCATCGCGCACCCGGTTCCAGGCCCCCTCGTCGACCACCCCCAGCTGGAACCACACGGCCCTCGCGCCGACGGCGACGGCCTCGTCGGCGACACCGGCCGCCAGCTCGCTGTTGACGAAGACATCGACCACATCGACCGGGAAGGGGATCGCGTCGAGCGAGGGGTAGCCCGGCTCGCCGTGCACCGTCTCGGCCTTCGGGTGCACCGGCACGATCCGCTTGCCGTAGCGCTGCAGCACCTCGGCGACGCCGTGTGCGGCACGCCGTTCGTTGCCGGACAGGCCCACGACGGCCCAGGTGTCGCCGTGCTCTGTGAGGATCCTGCGGATCGTTCGGGGATCGCCGTACACGCACTGCCTCCTGCGAAGGGAAGGGTCCTGTGCGGATCAACGGCCGGTGCCGTCGGAAGATTCCCGTACGGCCGGCGGAGGCAGCGGGAGGCGGAGGGACCCGCCTGCGGCCGCGGGAGGGCCCCGTACCGCGGGTGCTCCGGGAGCCGCGGACGGCAGACGCCCCGCCCGAAGGGGAAGACGGGCGGGGCGGGTTCGGTGCGCCGGGGCTCAGTTCGCGCCGCGCGCCACTCCGCTGCCGGCCAGACCGGCCCCGACGACGGTGCTGCCGTTGGCGGCGCGGGCCGGCTTGCCGATCGCGGGGCCGCCGCCCACCGGCTCGGCCCCGCCGGCCCCGGTGCCCGGGCGCAGCGGCCCGGCCGGGTCCTGGGCCCCCTCCGGCGTCTCTCCTGCCTCGGCCAGTGCCGCGCGCAGCTCCTCGGTGTCCACCAGCATGCTCACCGGGCCGGTGGGGTTCAGGTACAGGGCGTGCCCCGGCGGCAGCTGCTCGACGAGCTCGCCCACCGGGCGACGGTCGTACAGCAGGCGGCCCACGGATTCGAGGTAGCTCTCCGAGGTGTAGACGGGGATCACCGGGGTGCCCTCGGGCGAGGCGGCGGCCAGCGGTGTGCCGGTCGCGGTGACCAGGACGGCGACCTCCGCGTGCGCCAGCGCCTCGGAGACCTCGCGCCCCGGACCGTAGCCGGTCGCGGCCAGCTGCAGCGCGTGGTCGACCGGGTCGGTCGGCTCCGGCCAGTCCAGCATCTGGGGTGACGGGCGGTACTCCGGGTTGTCCCGCCACTCCTCGATCTCACCCGTCGCACCCGACCGCCACTGCCCGATCAGCGCCCAGAGCGGCGGCTGGCCCTCGCCCTGCCAGGTCAGATCCACCATGGCCAGCCAGTGGTCGGGCGCGTTGCGTGCCGCCTCGATGACCTCCGGCGGGGGCTCGGGCATCTCCTCGCCCGTCACGGGAACGCCCGCCGTCATCGCCGACTGTGTGCTCTCTTCCATGCAGCCCTCCGCCAACCCGCCGTTGTCTTGCGTCTACGAGCGGGGCCCCGGAAACACGAGGCTCTCGCACTGGCCTCACAGTGCCCACGGGCGGCGCGGACGTCTCCCCGACGCACCGTGCGGACGGTGCGGGTACGCCGCCTGGCCGTGCGCACTGCGCCCGGACGGCGCACACCCGTGCCCGTACGGCGGACACCCCAGCGCGGCGCGGGGCGCCGCCGACGGCCGGTGCCGCGTTGTCGGTGGGGCCGCATAGGCTGGTGCGATGCAGGAGCAGTACCGCACGCTCGCGCGCGAGGGTGTCCACGAGATCGAGATCAGCAAGTCCCGCTTCCTCTGCGCGCTCGCGCCCGTCGCGACCGAGGAGGAGGCGCAGGCCTTCATCGCGCGCATCCGCAAGGAGCATCCGACCGCCCGCCACCACTGCTTCGCCTATGTCCTCGGCGCGGACGGCGGCGTGCAGAAGGCCAGCGACGACGGGGAGCCGGGCGGCACCGCGGGCGTGCCGATGCTGCAGATGCTGGTGCGCCGCGAGGTGCGCTATGTCGTCGCCGTCGTCACCCGCTACTTCGGCGGCGTCAAGCTCGGGGCCGGCGGCCTGATCCGCGCCTACGGCGGAGTCGTCGGCGAGGCGCTGGACGTGCTGGGCACGGTCACCCGGCAGCGCTTCCGGCTGGTGACCGTCACCGTCGACCACCAACGGGCAGGACGGGTCGAGAACGACCTGCGGACGACGGGGCGGGCGGTGCGCGAGGTGACGTACGGGGCTGAGGTGCGCATCGAGGTCGGGCTTCCGGAGGCCGATCTGGACGGCTTTCGCGCCTGGCTCGCGGACACGACGGCCGGCACGGCGCGGCTGGAGCTCGGCGGCGAGGCGTACGGGGAACTGTGACCGGCCCTGACCAGGGCCCGGTCTGAGAAGTCCGGTTCGGGCCGGTGCGTCGGTGCACCGGCCGTGCCAGCCTGTGGCGCGCGACGACAGGCCGCGGTCCGCCGCGCGGGCCGGCACGAGAAGGGGCTGCCCATGCCGGAACTCCTCGACGGACGCGTGGGATTCGTCCGCCGGATCGGCCTGTTCCAGGCCACCGCCCTCAACATGAGCCAGATGTGCGGCATCGGGCCCTTCGTGACCATCCCGCTGATGGTCGCCGCGTTCGGCGGACCGCAGGCGGTGACCGGGTTCCTCGCGGGCGCGGTGCTGGCGCTCGCGGACGGGCTGGTCTGGGCCGAGCTGGGCGCTTCGCTGCCCGGCGCGGGCGGCAGTTATGTCTATCTGCGGCAGGCGTTCCAGTACCGCACCGGCAAGCTGATGCCGTTTCTGTTCGTGTGGACGGCCATGCTGTTCATCCCGCTGGGGATGTCCACCGGCGTGATCGGCTTTGTGCAGTACCTCGGCTATCTGTGGCCGGGCATGAGCCGGGGGCAGGGCGACCTCGTCGGCCTCGCCGTCACGGTGGGCGTCATCGCGCTGCTGTGGCGGCGGGTGGAGAACATCGCCAGGCTCACCGTCGTCCTGTGGACGGTGATGATCGCCTCCGTCGTCCTGGTCATCGTCGCCGCCTTCACCCACTTCAGCCCGGAGCGCGCCTTCACCTACCCCGCGCACGCCTTCGAGCTGACGGCCGGTCACTTCTGGGCCGGCTTCGCGGCCGGCCTGACGATCGGCATCTACGACTACCTCGGCTACAACACCGTGGCGTACATGGGCGCCGAGATCAGACAGCCCGGCCGCACCATCCCGCGCGCCGTCATCACGGCGATCCTCGGCATCATGACGATCTACCTGCTGCTGCAGATCGGCACCCTGGGCGTCATCGACTGGCGGGACATGCTCGACCCGCACTCCACGGCGTCCTCGTCCGTCGCCTCGGCGGTACTGGAGCGGGCCTGGGGCAGGGGCGCGGCCGACGCCGTCACCGTGCTCATCCTCGTCACCGCCGTCACCTCCGTCCTCACCGGACTCCTCGGCGGCTCCCGGGTGCCCTACGACGCCGCCCGCGACCGGGTCTTCTTCCGCCCCTACGGCACGCTCCACCCGCGCCACCGCTTCCCCGTACTGGGCCTGCTCACCATGGGCGCCGTGATGGCCGCGGGCTTCCTCGTCGGGCGGCACACCGACCTGGCCACCATCATCCAGCTGCTGACCACCGTCATGGTGATCGTGCAGTCGCTGGCCCAGGTCGCCGCGGTCACCGTGCTGCGCCGCCGCCAGCCGGGGCTGCGCCGCCCCTACCGGATGTGGCTCTATCCGCTGCCGAGCGCCGTGGCGCTGGTCGGCTGGCTGGTGATCTACGGCTACGCGGACGAGAACTCACCCGGCAGACACCCCATCGAATGGTCGCTGGCCTGGGTCGCGGCAGGTGTCGTGGCGTTCCTCCTGTGGGCCCGCCACGAGAAGGAGTGGCCGTTCGGGCCGAAGCGGATCACCGAGGAGTATCTGCACGGCCCGGATCCGGACGCCCGGCGGGAGGCCGGCGCCGGGCGGGCCGCTGCGGGAAGTGAGGGCGCGGTCGGGGCGGCCGGCTGAGCCGACGCTCCGGTGACGGCGCGTCAGTGGAGCGCGCCGCCGGCGACGGCGGTGCTCCGCGCCGTGTGCGGGGCGCGGCGCACTTCTCTTGAACCGGGAAATAATGACAGAAGGGTATCGATCGGGCGATACGGTACATATCCCGGCGACAGGGAGTGAAGAGCGGACATGGCAGCGGACAGGGCCGGCGGCCCGGCGGACGGCCTCACCGCACGGCAGGTGGCGTTCGACGCCGCGGACGCCGCCGTGCTGCTGCTCGACGCTCACGGGAGGATCGAGAGCTGGCCCGAGGCGGCCGAACGGCTGCTCGGGCACTCCGCCGCCGACACCGTCGGCCGCCCCGCCGCCGAGCTGCTCGCCCCCGACGACGCGGCGCGGCTGCCCGCGCGGGCCGCGCAGTGCCGCACCCGGGGCGCCTGGTCCGGGCTGGTCTCGGCACGGCACGGCGACGGCCACCACACCGCCCTCCAGGTCCAGGCGGTCCCGGTCACCGACGCCACCGGGCGCGGGCACTGGCTGGTCCTGGCGGCCGACGCGCCCCCCGCCCACGGCTGGGAGCTCAGCCGCCCGGTCCTGGAGCGGATCGTGACGACCTCGCCCGTCGGCATGGCCATCGTGGGCACCGACCTGCGGTACGTCTGGTCCAATCCGGCGCTGGAGCAGTTCGGCGGCGCGCCCGCCGGCAAGCGCATCGGGCGGCGGCTGGGCGAGATCCAGCCCGGTCTGGACGCCGAGGCCATCGAGGCGCAGATGCGGCGCGTACTGCGCAGCGGCACCCCTGTGACCGGCTACGAGCACACCGGCCGGGTGCGCTCCGACCCTCACCACGAGCGCGCCCAGACCATGTCGTTCGTCCGCCTGGACGACCCGGAGGGGCGGCCCCTGGGCCTGTGCTACACGGTCATCGACGTCACCGAGCGCTACCGCTCACAGCGGCAGATGGACCTGCTGGACCGGGCCGGCGAGTACATCGGCCGCACCCTGGACGTGCTGCAGACCGCACAGGACCTCGCGGACGTGGCGGTGCCGGAGCTGGCCGACCTCGTCGCCGTCGACCTGCTGGACTCGGTGGTCAGGGGCGAGGAGCCGCTGCCCGGACCGCTCAGCGACGCGGACATGGTGCCGCTGCGCCGGGGCGGTCTGCGGTCGCTGGGCGACCAGGTGCCCGGCGCCGTGCCCGAGACCGGCGGTCTGGTCAGCTACCACGCCTGGTCCCCGCCCGTGCGCTGTCTGGCCGGCGGCGGATCGTGGCGGGCGGAGCGGCTGGACCCGCTCGCTCCGCACTGGGCGGCCGAGATCCCCCACGGGCACTCCGCCCACCTCCTGGAGCCGGGGCTGCACACCTCGATGGTGGTGCCGATCCGGGCGCGCGGCATCACCATGGGCGTCGCCTCGTTCTTCCGCAGCCAGGGCGACGAGCCCTTCACCGAGGACGATCTGCGGCTGGCCGAGGAGTTCGTCGCACGGGCGGCGGTGTGCATGGACAACGCCCGCCGCTACACCCGGGAGCGCCAGGCGGCGCTCGCCCTCCAGCGCAGCCTGCTGCCGCAGAGCTCCCCCGAGCAGGACGCGGTACGCGTGGCCTCCGCCTACCGCCCGGCGAACGAACTGGGCGACGTCGGCGGCGACTGGTTCGACGTCATCACGCTCTCCGGAGCCCGAGTGGCACTGGTGGTGGGCGATGTGACGGGCCATGGCATCGACGCCGTCGCCACCATGGGCCGGCTGCGGACCGCCGTACAGACCCTCGCCGCCCTCGACCTGCGCCCCGAGGAGCTGCTGGCCCACCTCGACGACGTGGTCGGCCGGGTGGTGCGGGAGGAGAAGGACACCCGGCCGGGCCCCGGAACCCGCGGCAGCAGCTGTCTGTACGCCGTCTACGACCCGATCGGCCGCACCTGCACCATGGCCAGCGCCGGCCACCCCGCACCCGCCGTGGTCACCCCCGACCGCACCGTCACCTTCGCCGAACTGCCCGTGGGCCCGCGGCTGGGCGTCGGTGGACTGCCCTTCGAATCCGTCGAGCTGGACGTGGCCGAGGGCAGCGTGCTCGCGCTGTACACCGACGGACTGCTGTCCGGTGCCGCGGCCGCCCCCGGCGCGCACCACGGCAGGCAGCGGCTGCAACACGCCCTCGCAGCACCGAATCTGACGCTCGATCAGCTCTGCTCCCATGTCATCGACGGGCTGGTCTCCACACAGCCGCAGGACGATGCGGCGCTGCTGCTGGCCGAGACCTGCGCCCTCGACGCGGACCGGTGCGCCGTCTGGGACCTGCCCGCCGACCCCGCGATCGTGGCCCGGGCCCGCGCCGACGCCGCCGGGCAGCTGGCGCGCTGGGGCCTGACGGAGCTCGCCTTCACCACGGAACTGGTGGTCAGCGAGCTGGTCACCAACGCCATCCGGCACGCGACCGGACCGGTCCAGCTGCGGCTGATCCTGGGGCAGGCGCTGATCTGCGAGGTGTCCGACGGGAGCAGCACCTCGCCGTATCTGCGCCACCCCCGTACGACCGACGAGGGCGGCCGCGGGCTCTTCCTGATCTCCCAGTTCACCGGGCGCTGGGGGACCCGCTACACCACGACGGGCAAGGTCATCTGGACGGAACAGCCCCGCACCGCGCAGGCGACCTGAGGAGGGGCACCGGCAGGACAGCGCCGCGCACCCCTGGGCCGGTCCGCCGGGCCAGGGTCGGACAGGCCTCCTAGCCCGCCTAGCCCGCCCTCGTCTGCCGCCGGTAGCCGCCCGGGGCCAGGCCGTACTCCCGCTTGAAGGCCTTGGCGAAGGCGAACTCCGAGCCGTATCCGGTGCGGGCGGCGACCGTCGTCAGGGGGGCGTCGGACTCGCGCAGCAGGCGGGCGGCGGTCGTCATGCGCCAGCGGGTCAGATAGGCCATCGGCGGTTCGCCCACGAGTGAGGTGAACCGCCGGGCGAAGGCGGCGCGGGACAGCCCGGCCCGCTCGGCCAGCGTCTCGACCGTCCAGGCGTCCGAGGGGGCGTCGTGGATCGCCGACAGGGCGGGCGCCACCGCCGGGTCGCCCAGGGCCGCGGCCCAGCCCTGGGCGGTGGCCGCGGGCTGATCGTCCAGCCAGGCCCGCAGGATGTACAGGAGCAGCGAGTCGATCAGCGCGGGCACGATGCCGTCCGAGCCGATCCGCGGGTTCTCCAGTTCGGAGCCGAGGAGCTGGACGGCGGCGCTCAGCTCCGGATGGCGGCCGTGCCGCGTCGGCAGGTGGATCACCTCGGGCAGCTGGCGCACCAGCGGGTGCGGGCGGCCCTGGTCCAGGTGGTAGTTGCCGCACAGCAGGCTGGTCTCGGGGCCCGTCCCGCCGAGCGTGACCGAGCCGATCGGCGAACCCTCCTGGAACTGCTCGGCCCGGGGCTCCTCGGCCGGGGTGGCGGGGTGGTCGGCGAGGATGTGGCCCCGCCCGTCGCGCAGGAACACCACATCCCCGGGGCTCAGCGGGACCGGCTCCACGTGGGGCGATGTGTCATCGAGGGGGACCAGCCAGCAGGTCCCGTACAGCACCACATGGAACCCGGCGCCCGCGACCGGCGGCAGCCGCAGGCCCCAGGGAGCGCGGCCGTTGGTCCGTACGGACGCCGGGTGCCCGGTGCGCATCGAGGCCAGTGCCTCGGTGAGGATGTCCATCCGGCCTCGCCCTCCCTGGTGCGGCCCGTCGTGGTCAGACCGTCAGGACAATCTTGCCCTGTACATGTCCCGAGGCGACCCGCTCATGTGCCCTGCCGGCCTGCGCCAGCGGGAAGGTCGCCTCGACGTACGGGCGGACCAGGCCCGCGTCGACCAGCTCGGTGAGCGCTTCGAGCGCCGCGTAGTCCGGCTCGACCGAGACACCGGCGAAGCGCCGCCCGGCCGCCTCGACGCGCGCGGCGAGCTCCGGGTCGCCGTGTTCCAGGATGCTGACCAGTACGCCGCCGGGGCGCAGTACGCCGAGCGAGAGATCGCCCTGGGCCGTGGAGTCGAGGACCACATCGGCGTCCTTGACGGCGTCGGTGAAGTCGGTAGTCCGGTAGTCGATGATCTCGTCGGCGCCGAGGCCGCGTACGAAGTCGTGCCGGGCCGCGCTGGCGACGGCGATCACATGGGCGCCGCGCGCCTTCGCGATCTGCACCGCGAAGTGCCCGACACCGCCCGCCGCCCGCTGGACCAGCACCCGGTCGCCCTCCTTGACGCCGGCCGCCTGCACCAGGCCCTGCCAGGCCGTGAGCGCCGCGAGGGGCATGGCGGCGGCGTGCACATGGTCGAGCGAGGCGGGCTTGCGGGCCACCTGGCGGGACGGCACGGCCACGTACTCCGCGTACCCGGTGGCGGCGCGCGGGAAGAACGGCATCCCGTACACCTCGTCGCCCACCGCGAACCGGGCGCCGGGCCCGGCTTCCTCGACCACCCCGGAGATGTCCCAGCCCACACCGAACGGCGGCTCGCCGAGCAGGGGGAAGGCGCCGGACCGGACGGCCACGTCCACCGGGTTGACCGCACTGGCGTGGACCTTGACCAACACCTCGCCGGACAGCGGCTTCGGCCGTTCGGTCTCCACGACCTCGAGGACCTCGGGGCCGCCGAAGGACTTCTGGATCACTGCGCGCACGGTAACTCTCCCTGGAGTTCGGCCGGTTGGTGCCCGGCCCTGCTTCCTTGCTGATGTCCTCAACCCTAGGGAGATCGAACGAGCCGCAGAATGGCCTTCCGTCTCGGTTACATGTCCCAGCGTCTCGATGACGGGCACGCTCGGCCATACGTCCCGTCGGGCCCCTTGCACCGCCCCAGCCGCGGCCACGGGCCCGCCGGAAGCGGGCGAGGCCGTCGGACAGGTCGACGACCGGGTCCGGGTAGTCGTACCCGGCGCGTTCGCGCGGCCCGAGCTTCCAGGGGTCGTGGACGGCGCGGCCGTCGAGGCCGGCGAGCTCGGGCACCCAGCGGCGGACATAGACCCCTTCGGGGTCGTACCGCTTGGCCTGGGCCACCGGGTTGACCCTCCTGCCACGCCGCGATCTCGTCCGCGGCCGACTCCTCGGACCGCCAGTGGTCGTGCCGGGTGCGGTAGTCGACGGTGGAGGCGTCGGGGCGGGCGGCGCGGTTGGGTACGGCGAAGCCCGTGGCGGCGATGCCGTCGTCGTACACGAACAGCGGCACCACCTCGTCCGAGGCGTCGAGCGCCGCGCGCAGCGGCGGATGGTCGTGCAGCCGCAGATCGGCGGTGAACAGGACGACCGAGACCTTCATCGCGCCGCTCCCGGCCCGCTCCGCTGGGCGGCGGCTCGGGCCACATTGCGCGCCATGCCGCCGAAGACGATGGCGTGGAACGGTGAAACACCCCACCAGTAGGCATGCCCCAGCAGCCCCCGCGGATGGAACAGCGCCCGCTGGCGGTAGCGGCTGCCGCCGTTCCCGTCCGCCTCGGCGTACATCTCCAGCCAGGCCAGTCCCGGCAGCCGCAGCTCCGCGCGCAGCCGCAGCAGACGGCCCGGCTCGATCTCCTCCACCCGCCAGAAGTCGAGCGAGTCGCCCACCCTGAGCCGCTCGGCGTCACGGCGGCCGCGACGCAGCCCGACCCCGCCCACCAGCCGGTCGAGCCAGCCGCGCACCGCCCAGGCGAGCGGGAAGGAGTACCACCCGTGCGCACCGCCGATGCCCTCGATCACCCGCCACAACGCCTCACGGGACGCCTCGACGGGCAGCTCCCGCTGGTCGGTGTAGAGGCTGCCGCCGGCCCAGTCCGGGTCGGTGGGCAGCGGGTCGCTCGGCGCACCGGGTACCGACGCCGAGGACCACCGGGTGGCGACCTGGGCCTCCTGGATCCGCCGCAGCGCCAAGGAGACCGCGGCGGAGAAGCCCAGCGGAGCCCCCGGCGGGGAGGGCACCCGGGCCGTGATGTCGTCCTCGTGGCAGACCACTTCATGCCGCAGCGATTCCACCAGCGGGCGGGCGATCGCCGGCGGCACCGGGGTGACCAGCCCCACCCAGTAGCTGGAGAGCCGGGGGGTGAGCACCGGCACCGGCAGGATCACCCGGGGCGGGAGCCCGGCGACCGCCGCGTACCGGCGCATCATCTCCCGGTAGGTCAGGACGTCCGGACCCCCGATGTCGAACGCGCGGTTCACCTCCCGCGGCATCCGCGCGCTCCCCACGAGAGCCCGCAGTACATCCCGTACAGCGATCGGCTGGATACGGGTGTGCACCCATCGGGGGGTCACCATCACCGGGAGGCGCTCGGTCAGGTACCGCAGCATCTCGAACGAGGCCGAACCGGAACCGATGATGACCGCGGCGCGCAGCACCGTGGTGGGCACGCCCGACGCCAGCAGGATCCGGGCGACCTCGGCGCGCGACCGCAGGTGCGGCGAGAGCCGCTCCTCGGGAACCCCCGCCGGGGTGAGCGCGCCCAGGAACACCACGCGCCGGACGCCCGCGGCACGCGCCTGCTCGCCGAAGATCCGGGCGGCCCGCCGGTCGGTCTCCTCGAAGCCGCGCCCGGTGCCCAGCGCGTGCACCAGGTAGTACGCGACGTCGATCCCGCGCATGGCCTCGCCCACCGAAGCGGGGTCGCCGACGTCTCCCCGGACGACTTCGACGCCGCCCGCCCAGGGATGGTCGCGCAGCTTGGCGGGCGAACGGGCCAGGCAGCGCACCCGGTGCCCGTCGGCCAGCAGCTCCGGGACCAGGCGCCCGCCGATGTACCCTGACGCGCCGGTCACCAGGCAGCTCAGACCGTGCCCCGCATCCCTGCCCATGGCAGCCTCCGTCCGTCACCGAGCCGGTCCCCGGGGCGTGCGCGCAGGGCAGGTCTCCGCCCGCGCTCGAATGCGGCGGCAGTATCCCGTCAGGACGGCGCACTTGCCAGCGGTATGAGCGAGGAGCGCCCGAGAATACCTCGTTCAGGTGGCGACCTGACGGACCGCCAACTCCCTTGACAGTGCCGCCATTAGGCTCCGCCGGGTCGTCTTACGATCTTCTCTTCGGATGGTTTGAGGGTGTAGATGGTCCAGAAGGAAGCACCGAACAGAGCGCCGGCTGCTGCGGTATTCGGGTGGCTGATACCGGTGGCGGGCACTGTTGCGGCCGCTGTGCTGGCCGTGTGTCTGGCTTCGGACCCGGCACGTTCCGCGGCCGTCTGGATCGGTGCGACGGCCGTCGTGGCGGTGGCCGGCACCGCGGTCGCGGCAGCGCGTCGGAGCCGGCTGGTCGACGCGCTGCAGGAAACGACCGCGGCGCAGACCCGGGTGATGGCGCGGCAGCAGGACCTGACCGTGTGGCTCGCCGACGAGCTGCTGCCCGAGATGCTGCAGCGGCTGCGTCAGGACGAGGGCCCGGAGGAGGTCCTCAACGCCTTCACCTCGCGCTGGGCGCAGTCGTACGCGGGGCTGCCTCCCGATTTCCAGGCAGCGCACCGGTCCTTGCTGCGCACGGTGTTCGACGCGGTGGACGCGGAGGAAGGGCTGCGGGATTCCGCGCAGCGGTCGCTGGTGAACCTCGCCCGGCGGGTGCAGGCCATCGTGCACCGGCAGGCGTCGGAGCTGCGCGAGATGGAGGACCGGCACGGGCGGCAGCCGGAAGTGTTCGGCGATCTGCTGCGGCTCGACCACGGTACGGCGCTGATCGGCCGGCTCGCCGACTCCATCGCCGTCCTCGGCGGCGAGCGGCCCGGCCGCCAGTGGAGCAGGCCGGTGGCGCTCTACAGCGTCCTGCGCGGTGCGATGTCCCGGATCGTCGGCTACGAACGGGTCGAGCTCAGTCCGACGATGGACATCGCCGTCGTGGGCCCTGCCGTCGAGCCCCTCATCCACGCGGTGGCCGAACTGCTGGACAACGCGATCCGCTACTCACCTCCGAACACCCGCGTCCATCTGACGGCGACCGAGGTGAACTCCGGTATCGCGGTCGAGGTCGAGGACGCCGGCCTGGGCATGGGGGAACCGGCCCGCCGGCGCGCCGAGCATGTGCTCGCCAAGGCACAGCAGGGCATCGACCTGAGCGACCTGGGCGAGTCCCCGCGGCTCGGCCTCAACGTGGTGGGCAGGCTCTCGCAGGCCTACGGCTTCCAGGTGTCGCTCCGCTCCTCGGCCTACGGCGGGGTGCGGGCCATCCTCGTCGTCCCCCAGCAGTTGATCACCACGGTGGCCGAGGCGTCCGGTGTCGCCCATGGCATCGGTACCTTCTCCGGCCCCCGGGTGGCCAAGACACAGCGAACGGTGCCCTCGCAGTTCGACACGGCACCGTTCACGGAACCGCACGACGAGATGCCGACGGCGGTCGGGCGTACGGCCAACGGCCTGCCGCAGCGACGCCGCAAGAGCCGGCTGACGGCGCCGCAGCCGCCGACCGGAAGCGCGCGCCGAACCGAGCCCGACCCGCAAAGCCCCCCGGGGGAATGGCTGGTGGCGTTCAAAGGCCTGAGGGGTGACGGCGAAGGCAGGGGCGAGACTCCCGGCCCGTCGAAGGGAGAACAGTGATTCAGCAGCGGCCCAACATGGACTGGATGCTCAAGGATCTCGCCGAGAGCGTGCCGCAGACCCGGTATGTCGTCGTGCTGTCCGCGGACGGGTTGCTCATGGGCCGGCACGGCGGGGCGACGGACACGGCCGAGCGGCTGGCCGCCGCCTGCTCCGGGCTGCAGAGCCTGGCCCGTGCGGTGGGGGCCGAACTCCCGCACGACGCAGGCAGGATGAAGCTGGTGGTCATCGAGATGGACGGCGGGTTCTTCTATCTGATGGCGGCCGGCGCGGGGGCCTACCTCGCGGTTCTGGCGGACGAGGGCGTGGACGCGGGTCTGATGGGACAGAGCATGCGGGATCTCGTCATCCGCATCGGCGACCACATCACCAGTCCGCCGCGCAACGACAGGCAGGTCAGGTGAACGGCCCGGGACATGATCCGACGGATGAGAGCCCGGAGCGTCTCTACGTCATCACCGGTGGGCGCTCATCGTCCGCCTCCGAGCTCGACCTGGTCACGTTGATCGTGGCCAGGTCCGGCCCCGCGCCCGGTATGCAGCCCGAGCACGCCGCGATCGTGAAACTGTGCCAGTCCCCTCTCTCGGTGGCCGAGATATCCGCCTACACCGGCCTGCCGGTGAGCGTCGTCACCGTACTGATCAGCGACCTCCTGGCCGAGCAGCTGGTGCTCACCCGTGCACCGGTGCCGGCTGCCGAGCTCCCCTCCCGTGCACTTATCGAGGCAGTGATCGATGGACTTCAAAAACTCTGAGCAGCTGGTGGAGCCGCTCAGCGAGGACAGGCTGCCGGATAGCGCCACCGCTGCGGTCAAGATCGTCGTGGTGGGTGGCTTCGGCGTCGGCAAGACGACCCTGGTCGGCTCGGTGAGTGAGATCCGGCCGCTCACCACCGAGGAGACCATGACCCAGGCCGGGGTGGGCGTCGACGATCGCGCGGGCGTGGAACGCAAGACGGCGACCACGGTCGCGATGGACTTCGGCCGGATCAGCATCAGCGACGAACTGGTGCTGTACCTCTTCGGTACACCGGGCCAGGAGCGGTTCTGGTTCCTGTGGCGCGGGCTCTTCGAAGGCGCCCTGGGCGCGGTGGTGCTGGTCGACACCCGCCGACTGGAGGTCAGCTTCGATGTGATGGGCCGCCTTGAGGAGAGCGGTGTCCCCTTCGTCGTCGCGGTCAACGCCTTCCCGGGCGCGCCGGTCTACTCCCTGGACGAGCTCCGTGGTGCTCTCGACATCCCCGCGGCCGTCCCCCTCCTCTCCTGTGACGCCCGGCTGCGCGATTCCAGCCGGGACGTCCTGATGACCCTGATGCGCTATCTGCATTCCCTCGCCGTTACGGAGGCATCATGAGCACGCCTGATCTGCCGCCGCCCGGGTGCCCGGCCCACGCCGTCCACCCGGGCGACCCGCACCGCCTCTACGGCCCGGAGGCGCAACGCGACCCCATGGCCCTGTACGAGAAGCTGCGCGCGGAACACGGAGTGGTGGCGCCCGTGCTGGTGCCGGGCGATCTGCCGGCCTGGCTGGTCCTGGGCCACCACGAGAACCTGGAGGTCGCCCGCACGCCCAGCCGGTTCGCCCGCGACCCCCGCACCTGGCACGCCCAGCAGGAGGGGAAGATCCCCCCGGACCATCCGCTGGGACCGATGGTCACCTGGTGGCCGGTGGTGAACTTCACCGACGGCGCGGTCCAGGAGCGGCTCCGGGGTGCCGTGCTGGAGTCGCTGCAGCGTTTCGACCGGCGCGGAATACGGCGTTATGTGAAGCGCTTCGCCAACCAGCTGATCGACGAGTTCTCGGCGGCCGGCCGGGCCGACCTGGTGGAGGACTTCGCCAGCCAGCTGCCGATGCTGGTGATGACCCAGCTCATCGGAGCGCCGGAGGAGCACGGCCCGCTCCTCGTCGAGGCCGTCCGCGACATGCTCAAGGCCACGGAGAGCACCGCGACCAGCGACAAGTACGTCACCACCACGCTGTACCAGCTCGTGGAGAGCAAGAAGACCGCCCCCGGCTACGACCTGACCTCCTGGCTGCTGGAGCACGGCGCGGAGCTGACGGACCATGAGGTCCTGGCGCACGTCCGGGTGATCCTGGTGGCCGCCTATGAGACCACGGCCAATCTCATCGCGAACACCCTGCGGATGGTGCTCACCGACCCCCGCTTTCGCGCGAACCTCTCCGGTGGCCATATGACGCTGCCGGACGCCCTGGAACAGGTGCTGTGGGACCAGCCTCCGATCAACACGGTCCTGGGACGCTGGGCGACGGCCGACTGCGTGCTGGGCGGACAGCGGATCCAACGCGGTGACATGCTGCTGCTGTCCCTCGCGGCGGGGAACGTCGACCCGGAGATCCGCCCGGACCTGTCCGAGCCCGTCCACGGCAACCGCTCGCATCTGTCCTTCAGCGCCGGACCGCATGAGTGCCCCGGTCAGGACATCGGCCGTGCCATCGCCGACACCGGCATCGACGTGCTGTTGACCCGTCTGCCCGACATCGAGCTCACCGTTGACGAGTCCGAGCTGCGGTACCGCGGCACGCTGATGGCCCAGCATCTGGAGGAGCTCCCCGTGAGGTTCACGGCGAAGCGCGCCGAGGGCTCCACCGCCGGGCAGCCCGCCGACGGCCCGGAGCCGTCCCCCACACCGCTCCTGACCGCACCGGCTCCGGTCGCGCGCCGGCGGTGGCGCTGGCTGGACCGCCTGCTCGGCCGCCGCTGACCGCCGCGAACGCGTCGGCCGCACTCCTGCGGCCGGGTTCCCGGTGGAAGGCGTGGGCCTCGGTCATGGCGTTCGTATGCGTCGCCGGCGGTCGTGTGTGCGTTGTGCCACCGGGGTTCCGGCTTGGGCGTGGCGGGCGGTGCGCAGCGACCACCCCAGGTCGCCCGCCACGAATGCCTTGAGGGCGTCGACGTAGGCGTCGACGCCCTCGCGCGTGGCGCCGGTGGCGGGGAGCCGATCGGTGAGGGACGCGAAGGTGTGCAGTCGTCGGGAGACCAGTTCGTTGACGTGGTCGACGGCGGTCTGGAGGTCGTATCCGAAAGCGTGCTGGGCGATGACCAAGCTGTTGGCGAGTTCGCCTTCGTAGGCGATCTCCTGGTGGTAGGACAGGATGTCGTTGCGCAGCAGCACGCTGTCGATGACCGCTTCGGCGATGCCCCGCATGTGCTCCGTGTCCAGGAGTGCGGCGGGCACGGCGTCGCCTCCGGCGTAGCGGGCCAGCGTGACGAAGAACGCTCCGCCGCCCGTCCTGCGGCGAATTTCGAGGTACTCGATCGGGTCGGGGACCCGTTGGCGTTTGGCGTTCGCCAGTTCCCAGGTCCAGCTGTTCACCATGTCGAGCGTGGCTTGGTAGAACTGGTCGCGCAGCGGCTGGGCAAGGGCTCGGGCACTGCGGGGGAAGAGGTCCGCCAGTCCTCGTTCCACACAGTTCCGGGGGCGGAAATCCCTGGTCGGAGTCGCGAACAGGGAAGTGACGCGGTCGATCCAGCACTGCGCGCCGTCGGGGTCGTCGCCGTGCTTGAAGGTCTTGGCGATGAGGTCGTCGAAGTGGAATCCCCACACGTACCAGTCCGTGATGAGGTCGAGCTCGTCCCTCGATGCCTGGGGGTGGGCCATGGCGGTGAACAGGGGGAAGTCGATTGCGTCGTAGCGGGACTCGCTCCAGGCCGGCGCTGTCCCCGGCGCGAGTCCTCCGGTGAACAGCCCCATCCGTCGCGCCCATGCCCTTGCGTGCTCTGCCGTCGCCTGCAGGTGGGGGTTGATCCGCTCGGGATACGGCATGAAGAACTCGGGCACCGTGAACGCGCCGAAGGCCGTGGGCCCCAGAGGACGGCCGGACGGGCGCTGGACGCTCGGGGCAGGTACGGGCGATGGGTGCCGTCCACGCCATCGGGTGTCGGCGGCCAGGAACACGCGCAGTCCGTCGGCGTAGCCATGGAAGCCCGCACAGCCTCGCCGCGACCCGTCGGTGCCGTGCGGAGCGCGCGGTGGCGTCGCGGCGAGGTGGGCGAAGTGCCGCAGGCGGGAGTCGAGTACGCGAGTGAGGAGCTCGGCATGGCGGGGGGAGGGGCGGTGCGGCGGTGCGCTGTGGCTCAATGCCTGGCGCAGTCCCAGCACGTCGGCGAACGCCTCGGTCAGCGACTTGGCCGGCGCCTCACAAGCCGGGCACGAGGCAACGTCGATCCCCAGGGCGTGTTCGACCAGATGGGCGGCCACTTCGCCGCCGCCGGCCGATCGCTGTCGCCGCAGGTACTCGATCGGGTCGGCGCATTCCCCCGTCGCGGCCTCACGGTAGTGCAGAACCAGGGCCCGCGACCGGTTCGCCAGAGCCTCTGCGAAACGATCCGCCCAGGCGGCCGATCGGGAAGCGACGGTGCGTGGCCACAGCTCGGCGATGCCACGGCGCAGGGGATCGCTCGTTTCCGCCGGGTCGAAGGAGGCGCGCGTCGCTGAGGCCGCTGTGAGAGTAACCAGCCAGGCTACGGCGTCCCCCGCCTCGGCGGATTCGGCACCGGACGCGATCCGCCGACGGACCTCTCGGTCCACGTGCCAGGACCAGGTGTACCAGCCCTCCAGCAGATCGAGTTCGTCCGGGGAAGCGGCGGGATGGACGTCCCGCGCCGGTGGGACGAGGTCCGCCGGCGGCGCGGCAGGACCGATCCCGGCGCACGGGGGAGAGGCGACCTTCTGGGGCGGGTGGTGCGGGACGTAGGGGGCCACGGTTGTCTCCTCCGGCGGGCCGACACCGCGTACGCGGCATCCGAGCAGCGGGCGGCGGGGCGCTCGTGCATCGGTGTGAGAACGGAGATCAGTGGGCGGAAGGTTCCGGCCCGCTCCGGTCGGGTCGTCTCGCGTTCCGTGGTCGCTGCCTCCACGGCGACGGATCCCGAACGGCGCGAGCTGCGCGAGCTGCGCGAATGACCATCAATGTCACCAGAGCCATCCGTACGTGCGCAACGGCGCGTGGTGGCGAGGCGAGATCCGCCCGGGCCAGCTGCCTGACGGCATGTCACCAAGTGCCCTGCACGCGCCGTGTCCTGCGCCCTACCCGGCCGGCACCGAAGGGCCGGCAGAACGGGGGAAGTTGCCACCCGATGCGGGGTGGCCATGTGCGGTGACCATGCTCAGCCGCCTCCGACCCGGAAGAGCAGTAGCCGGGTCTCCACGGCGCGGTCGCGCCAGATGCGGAAGAGAGTGCCGTGGGCGAGGGCGCTGTCCCGCAGCCGCTCCCGCGACCAGGGGCCCTGGGCTCCGCCTTGCTCTATGCGGTGCAGCTCGGAGGTGTTCCACGCCATCGACTGCAGCCAGAACTCGCTGACGCCTTCGGTGACGTCCTCGTCCTGCTCCAGCTCGAAGCCCGCTTCCTTCGCGGCGTTGACGTACTCGCTGAGGGTGCCCAGTCGGGTCTTGTAGTAGCCGTTGATCCAGTCGACCCATTCCGGACGGCAGATGAAGTGCTCCTGGATGCCGAACCAGCCGCCGGGCCGTAACGCCTTGGCCACCACCTGGAAGAGCCGCTCGCGGTCCATGTAGCCGGAGCTCTCGTTGGCGTACGCGGCGTCGTACGTCCGCTCCTCGGCCAGGTCGTGGATGTCGCCCAGGCGCGGGGTGACGCGGTCGGCGACGCCCGCCTGGCGCGCGAAGCCCTCGATCACGGGTATGTGGTCGGCGGCGACGGTGACCGCGGTGACCTGCGCACCATGCTCCTGCGCCCAGTAGAGCGAACCGCCTCCCAGGCCGCACCCGATGTCGAGCAGGTGGCCCGGAGGTGTGCCGACGACCCCCCACGTGCGGGCCGCGTGGTCGAGGATCGACTCCTGTGCCTCGGCGATCCGGCGTTTGAGGACCTGCTGGGAGACGGTCGTGTTGAGCTTGACGGCCGGATCGAACAGGCCGACGTGGAAGTGAACTCGCGGTCCCGGCCCGTATTTGTGGAGTATGTCCGCCGTCTTGCGTCTGTAGTACAGGAGGACGTCGTTGTGGTCGGACGCTTGGCCATCCGCGGGTGGCTGGATGGTGGGGTCACCGTTCATCGGTTCTCCGGAAGGTGCTGTGGCAGACGTGGGAGGCCGAGCCACACTGCCCACTGCTGGCCGGAATGATTCCATCTCGATTCACCTCTGCGGCGGTTGGTATTCATTTGTGATCGGCGAACGATCTACCTCGCGATCGGTCGCTGGGCGGCGGGCTCGCCGCCCGGCGCGGTGCGGGAGCCGGGTGCCGTGGGCGAGCGCCGGGCTGCCGGCGGGGCGAGAGCGCTGGCTGTACGGCGTGCTCTGTCAGAGGTGTGCTGCCCCGGCCGGCGGCAGCGGGCCTCGGCCGGCCCCGGGCGGCGGCTCCCGGAGAGTGCGCCGAGACGGATGCGTCGGCGCACAGGGTATCGCCGTCCGTGGGTCCGTACGGAGTGGCGGAACGACGAAAACCGACCGTGATTCCTCGTAGACTCGTGCTGACCGGTCAGCCTACGGAGGGGAAAACATGCAGGTCGGAGCTGTTTCTTGAGATTTCTGCACACCTCCGACTGGCATCTGGGACGGTCTTTCCACCGTGTGAACCTGCTCACCGCGCAGCGCGCCTTCCTCGATCACCTCATCGAGACGGTGCGCGCCCGGGAGGTCGAAGCGGTGCTGGTCGCGGGCGATGTCTACGACCGGGCGGTGCCGCCGCTGGCCGCCGTCGAGCTCTTCGACGAGGCGCTGCACCGGCTCGCGGAGCTCGGCGTCCCCACCGTCATGATCTCCGGCAACCATGACTCCGCCCGCCGCCTCGGCGTCGGCTCCGGACTGATGGAGCGGGCCGGCATCCATCTGCGCACCGACCCGGCGGGCTGCGGCACGCCCGTGGTCCTCACCGACGCGCACGGCCCGGTGGCGCTCTACGGACTGCCGTACCTCGAACCCGCCATGGTCCGCGACACCCTCGGCGCGGCACGGGCCGACCACGCGGCGGTGCTCGGCGCGGCCATGGACCGGGTGCGGGCGGACCTCGCGGACCGCCCCGCGGGGACCCGCTCCGTGGTGCTCGCGCACGCCTTCGTCACCGGCGGGGCGGTCAGCGACAGCGAGCGGGACATCACCGTCGGCGGGGTCGCCTCCGTGCCCGCGGCGGTGTTCGACGGCGTCGACTACGCCGCGCTGGGTCATCTGCACGGCTGCCAGACCCTCACCGAGCGGGTCCGCTACTCCGGATCACCGCTCGCCTACTCCTTCTCCGAGGCCGGCCACCGCAAGTCGTCGTGGCTGGTCGACCTCGGCGCGGACGGCACCGTGCGCGCGGAGCGGGTGGACGCCCCCGTCCCGCGGCCGCTGGCCCGTATCCGCGGACCGCTGGAGCAGCTGCTGGACGACCCCGCGCTGGCCCGGTACGAGGACTCCTGGGTGGAGGCGACGCTCACCGACTCCACCCGCCCGCACGAGCCGATGGCCCGGCTCACCCGGCGCTTCCCGCACCTGCTCAGCCTCGTCTTCGACCCCGACGAGGGGCCCGCCCGCTCGCTGGCGTCGTACGCGCAGCGGCTGCGCGGCCGCAGCGACCAGGAGATCGCCGAGGACTTCGTGGAGCACGTACGGTCCGGCCGCGGCGCCGACGAGCACGAGCGGGCCGAACTGCGCTCGGCGATCGACGAGGTGCGCGTCGACGACCTGGCGGCGGAGGTGGCCCGGTGAGGCTGCACCGGCTCACGCTGACCGCCTTCGGGCCGTTCGGCGGCACCCAGACCGTCGACTTCGACCGGCTCACCCGCGACGGCCTGTTCCTGCTGCACGGGCCGACGGGCGCCGGCAAGACCTCGGTCCTGGACGCGGTGTGCTTCGCGCTGTACGGATCGGTGCCCGGGGCGCGGCAGAGCGGCCAGGCGCTGCGCAGCGACCTGGCGGACCCGCTGACCCTCACCGAGGTCGTCCTCGAACTGACCGTGGGCGAGAGGCGGTTGGAGATCACCCGGCTGCCCGAGCAGCACCGCCCCAAGAAGCGGGGCAGCGGTACGACGAAGGAGAAGGCGCAGAGCAGACTGCGGGAGTTCGTACCCTCAGGTGCCGGTGCCGGTGCCGGTGCCGGTGCCGGTGCCGGTGTGGACGGGCAGTGGAAGGCGCTGAGCCGCTCGCACCAGGAGATCGGGGAGGAGATCGGGCAGCTGCTCGGCATGAGCAAGGAGCAGTTCTGCCAGGTCGTGCTGCTGCCGCAGGGCGACTTCGCACGCTTTCTGCGGGCCGATGCCGAGGCCCGGGCCCGGCTGCTGGGGCGGCTCTTCGACACCCGGCGGTTCGCCGCGCTCGAAGAGCAGCTGAACGCGCGCCGCAAGGCCGCCGCGGAGCAGGTCGCGGCGGGCGACGAGCGGCTGCTGGCGCTGGCGCACCGGATGGCGCAGGCGGCCGGGGAGAGCGCCGACCTCGCCGGGCTGACCGGGATCGCGGACCTCGCGGCCCCGTCGCTGCCGGCGCAGGGGCGGGCCGCCGCGCCGGCGACCGCGACCGTGCCGGGGCAGGCGGGTGCCGCGGGGCGCGGCGGGCGGAGCCGTCCGGCCGCGGCGGCGCAGGATCCGGCCGCCGCCGGCCCGGGGGATCCGGGATTCGCGGACGCGGTGCTGGTGCGGGCCGCCGTCGCCCGGGTGAGCGCACGGGAGCGGCTGGCGGTCGCCGAGGCCGCGGTGCGCGCCGCGGAGACCGCGGAGGAGTCGGCGGCCCGCCGGCTGGATCAGGCCCGCGAGCGCGGCCGGCTCCAGCAGCGGTACGCGGACGCCCGGCGCCGGGCCGCCCGGCTCGACGCGTACGCCGAGGAGCGCGAGCACACCCGCGACCGGCTGGCGCGGGCCCGCGCGGCCGCCGAGGCCGCGCCCGCACTCGCGCTGCGTGATGCCGCCTGGCGCGAGCTGGACGCCGCGCAGCGCGCCGAGCGGCAGCGCAGGGCCCCGCTGCCGCCCGATCTCGCGGACGCCGGGAGCGACCAACTCGCCTCGATGGAACGGGAGTTGCGGCAGGAGCTGGGGGCGCTCGCGGCGGCCCAGCGGGCCGAACGGCGGGCCGGGGACCTCGCCCTGGAGCGGGCCTCCCTCGACCGCGAGGCGCGCGCCGACGAGGAGACGCTGCTGGACGCCGCCGAGTGGCTCGCCGCATGGGACGAGGCCCGGCGCGCCCACCAGCAGCGCATCGAGGGCGCACAGGAGGCCGCGACCCGGGCCGAACAGCTCGGTGCCCGGCTGGACCCGGCCGTCGAACGGCTCGCCGCGGCCCGCCGCCGCGACCGGCTCGGCGAGGAAGTCCAGGAAGCCGAACGGGAGTTGCTGGCCGCCAGGGAGCGGTCCGCGGCGGCCCATGAGCACTGGCTCGACCTCAAGGAGCGCCGGCTGCGGGGGATCGCCGCCGAGCTCGCGGAGGGGCTGCGCGACGGCCGGGCGTGCGCGGTGTGCGGCGCGACCGAGCACCCCGACCCGGCGCGGGCCGGCGCCGGCCATGTCGACCGGGCGGCCGAGGAGGCCGCGCTGGCCGCGCACCGCCGGGCCGAGGAGGCCCGGCAGCAGACGGAGGCTCGCTGGCAGTCCGTCAAGGAGGCGCTGGCCGGCGCCACCGCCGCGTCCGGGGACACCCCGACCGCCGAACTCGCCGCACAGGTCGAGGAGTTGCGCGCCGGGCTCGCCCGCGACCATGCGCGCGGCGCCGACCTCCACGCCGCCCGTGAGGCGCTCGCGCGCGCGGAGCGGGAGCACGAACGCCGCCGGGCCGAGCAGCAGCAGGCCGAGCGCCGGGCGGCCGCCCGTACCTCCCACCGCGAGGCGCTCGACCGTGAACGGGCCGCCCTCGAAGAGGAGTTGGCCCGGGCGCGGGGCGAGTGCGCGAGCGTCGCCGAGCGGGCCGGGCGGCTGGAGCGGCAGGTGGCGCTGCTGGCCGCCGCGGCGGAGGCGTCCCGTACGGCGCACTCCTGCGCCCAGCGGCTCAAGGAGGCCGACGCCGGTGCCGCCGACGCCGCCTACCGGGCCGGATTCGCCACCCCGCGGGCCGCCGCCGAGGCGCTGCTGCGGGACGAGGAGTGGCGAGCCCTGCAGCGGCGGCTCGACGACTGGCAGAGCGAGTCGGCCGCCGTGGCGGCCGAGCTGGCGGACCCCGAGACCCGCGCCGCCGCGGAGCAGCCGCCCGCCGACCCCGACGCCGCCCACGTCGTGCACCAGGCCGCGGCCGGACGGCTGCGCACCGCCGCGACGACGCTGGCCGCGGCCCGGGAACGCTGCGCCGCGCTCGACCGGCTCTCCGCCCGCGCCGAGGCCGACGCCCGCCAACTGGCCCCGCTGCGCGCCGACCACGACCGCATCGCCCGGCTCGCGGCGCTCGCCTCCGGCACCTCCGCCGAGAACGACCGCCGGATGCGCCTGGAGTCCTACGTCCTCGCCGCCCGGCTCGAACAGGTCGCGGCCGCCGCCAGCGCACGGCTGCACCGGATGTCGGCCGGCCGCTACACCCTCGTCCACTCCGACGAACGCGCCGGCGGCGCCCGGCGCTCCGGCCTCGGCCTGCACGTCATCGACGCTTGGACCGGCCATGAGCGGGACACCGCCAGCCTCTCCGGCGGCGAGACCTTCTTCGCCTCGCTCGCGCTGGCCCTCGGCCTCGCCGACGTCGTCACCGACGAGGCCGGCGGCACCCGCCTGGACACCCTCTTCATCGACGAGGGCTTCGGCAGCCTCGACGAACAGACCCTCGACGAGGTCCTCGACGTCCTCGACTCCCTCCGCGAACGCGACCGCAGCGTCGGCATCGTCAGCCATGTCGCGGACCTCAAGTCGCGCATCCCAGCCCAGCTGGAGGTCGTCAAGGACCGGGCGGGGTCGTCGGTCCGCCACCGCGTACACGACGCCTTCTGACCGCTGCTCGAACCGCCGGCACATCGCGGCTCGTCAGGGTGGATTCCTCTCGGTTGCGGGATCCCAGCGGCATTCGCGGTAGAGGCGGTTGTGGTCGTGCTCGGCGCCGGGTCGTCGGCGTTGCAGGGTTCGTAGCCGTGGGGGCCGATGCGGTGGTAGCAGCCGTGCTCGATGCATTCGGCTTGGCCGGGGAGGGTGCCGGGTCCCCTCCCGTCGGCCATCACTCGCGCCTGCCTACCGAAGCTATCCGCTTGGGGCTGGCGAACTCTGGGAACTCTACGCACCGACGAGACACGAGCCGAGGTCGGAGTCGACTGCGTGGCTGCGGCCGGTCGGAAGGCCTTCTCGGGAGATGCCGGGTGAGGTGGTTCACGGTGTCGGCCGAGGCTGCCAGAAGCTGGCGACCCCGCTGACACAAGGAAGTCGCCTATCCGCTCATTGCTGTCGATGATTGGTCGGTTGCTCGGACGGCGCGCAGCCGCACATCGGCGCATGCCCCGGACAATGGCCCATCAGGAGGCGAGAGCGAGCTGTAAAGAGAATGGCCCTGGTGCATTCAGTTGACCGTCCCGTGGCTGGCGTTGGCGCATATGGTCAGCCTTGCAAGTCACCATCTCCGATGGGTTCCGGCGTCACTTCGTCACCCGTCACAGCGTCAATGAAGACCGTTGACTCCACCTTTCGCTCGGGACCCCGCACCAGGGAAACCATCCAGACAGGTCGCCAAGCGTGGTTGACTCGTTGAGCAAGCAGCTTGACGGGAACCGCATCTGCGTTTCCCGCAATGTGTTCCGCCTGCTTCTTCGCTACAGTTTTCGTTACGGTGGTCTTCTGAAGTTTCGGATCTTGGATGCTTCGCGCAGCCATAGCCGTGATGCGACCAGCAGGCGAGACAGTCATGTCCAGTCGCATCGGCATCATCACTCCATCCACATAACGGCGGTAGACCAGTATGCGTGGCCCTTTCCTTTGGTGAATGGTTCTGTAGGTGACCTTGGCGCCTGCCACCTCATCGGGAAACCATTTTTTAGCGAATCGATCACCAACCGCCCGTATCTCGTCTGCGGAGAGTGAACCGGTGTCGCCTGCGCCCATCTTCGAGGTGAAGCTTTCGAGCTTTCGGTCCGGCCACAAGGCAGTAACGTCTCCACGCGCTGTTTCTGCTTTGAGTCGCCAACGTCCGCCGTTCAACTTTTCGCTCGTGGACTGCGTGATCTGCGTTTCCTTGCCGTACAGGTCGTTCACTGTCTTTTGCAGCCACGCGTCCTGCTTACGCATTTCCTTCATGTTTGCGTGCATGCGCTGCGATTTCGCCTCTTGGTGAACTGGCTCGACAGTAAAGGCGAACGATGCCGCAAGGATGAGGACACCTACCGCACCGGCGCAGATACCCCACAAGGCATCTGCCCGCGTGAAAGGCGAGCGGCGCTTCTGAACCCACGAGATCACGATCCCGAGGAAGGCGCCGAGAAGGCTGCCGAGTGCGTTCGCCTTGATGTCGTCGTAGCTACACGCGCGCCCCAGATCTGTCCATGATTGGACCAGCTCAACGCCACACGTCAACATCAACATTCCGGAAAGAGCCAAGATCGGCCGCCGGAAGAGGAGTACTGCGAGACAGCTCAGAGGGATAAACAGCAGTACGTTGAGACGCGCTGACTCGGAGCCCAGAAAGCCCTGCATGGGCAGGCCGGTATCACAAATCCCAGCCTGCCCTGAACCTCCTCCACCTGGCATAAGCGTTACGGCGAGCACGCCGGCCAGAGCCGCCGCGAAAAGCAGCGAAAGGCCGATACTCCGGCTCTTAGCCTTCGCTACCATAACTGACGGAATGCCTAGCATTACTGCGATGACGAGAAATGCCGGTATCAGGCCGGGCAGTGCGCCGATAGATGCTTCAATCACCAGGTATATCTTTCAAGAGGGCGGAAGGAGGGGTGTTTTAGCAGAGCTGTTTGATGTAAGGCGTCTCGTAACTCCTGCCATCCGCCCACATGGTGTTAACCCTCGGGTGCAAGCGATCTTTTAGCGATACGGCGTTCAGTGACTTAAGTCACCATGTTCAACCATCGACGGCGCCGGGGCATTGCCCAAAAGGAATCGGCCACTCGGGAGTCATCCAGCCACTCAAGGGGTTTGATGAATCTCTCGATGTTACGTTCGGCTGAATTGCGCCATGCGATGAGGGCGTCGTGGACGTCCTGGGTGACGGCGGGGCCAGAGGGCGGAGGCCAGGACGCGGGGGTGGACGCCTTCGCGGTGCAGGAGGAGGAGCGCCAGAGCTTCCTGCAGGAGGGCGCTGCGTTCGTCGTCGGGGGTGTCTAGGCCGGTGATCTCGTACGAGCCGATAATCCGGGCGTAGACCGCGGGTGGGGTGGGACCGGTGAGGTCGACGGCGAGGGGCGGCGCCGCTGGGCCAGGACCGTCGTCGGTGGGCGCGGCTTGAGCGAAGAGTTCGACGACAGCGTCGTGTTGTGCGGCGGGGAGGAGCTGGGCGGCGAGGTCCAGGCCGAGGAGCGGGGCGACAAGGCGGCCCTCGGGGGTGATCTCCAGTTGCCAGTTGGCGCCCGGCAGATCTGTCTGGGTCGTGGCCAGAAGATAACCGATGCCGAGCCGACCGGAGTCAGCAGCGAGTTCGCCAAGGTGCTGCGCCTCTTCCGGGGTGGGCTCGGCGCCGAGGAGGACCAGATGCGGCGCCGACTGGGCGTGCTGGGTACGGCCGGTACGGCCGGTGAGGATCGTGTCGTGCCCGGCCGCTGCAAGGGCGCGGCGGCGGTGATCGGTCTCGGCGTCCATGGTTTCGAGCAGAGCGGCCACGTCGGGCAGGTGGCGGAGCCGGGTGGGCGCGAGAGCGGGGAGGGTATCGCCGAAGCCGACGAGGGTGACGGTCATGCGGTCGGACCAGCCATTGGTCGCGAGTTCAGCGGCGATTGAGGACAGGACCGCGGTGCGGGCCGTGGGGGCGCCCGATAGCGACACGAGGCCAGGCACGGCTTCGAGGTTGAGCAGCAGGCGCGAGCCCTCCAGGGTGCCGAGGCTCACCAAGCCGGGATACGGGGCAGCGCTGCCCTCCTCTTGCGGCAGCTGCGGCACGGCTGCGCGTTCCAGACGCCAGAACATCTCCCCTTGGCCCAACGTCCAGGGAGCGGGCGGCTGACCTGCGCTGTGGGCGAGCTGGAGATGGAGTTCGGTACCGGTGAGCCAGGCGGCGTAGATGGTGGGTAGGGTCGGCCCGCGTTGTTCGACGACAGACCGAACTGGTCCATCACGTCACCGAGATACTGCGACGCGTCCGCCGCGCTCAGATTGTCGGCGGCAGCAACCTGCTTCGCCGACCGCGCATTCGCGATCGACGACGTGGAGGTCTGGCCGGCCTTTGCCAGCTCCAACTTCGCGTCCGCAGCCTTCGCCGCAGACGTACCGGGGATCTTCAGGTCGGCGCCGAGCTCACGGGCCCTCGCCGCGGCCTGCACCATCTCCTGGCCGGACGCGCCGGTGACAGCACCCCCCTCATTGATGGCGCGCTGGTACTCGTTGCCCTCTTTCGCGATCTCCGCAAGCCCGGCGACGATGCCGCCACCGACCACGAGACCGCGCAGATGGTGGGCTTCTTGCCGGGCACCGAGCAGACCGTGGAGGCCGCCCCGCGTTGCCATCTCCGTGCTCGGCCCTGTGGTCGGTGCCCTGCTTGGGGACGCGAGGTGGCGGGACGCGTCGAGAGCGGCAGGATCAGTAAAGCCCGTCGCCTGAACCCGTCGCGCCGCATGCCGTACAGTGCGCTCACTCGCGGGCAGGGGGTCCGCTGGAACCTGGGGGACGTTATGCGCCCATCTCGCCACGCCACTGCGTTCGTCGTGGCGGCGTTAGGTATCACAGCGTTTGTGACTGGCTGTTCGTCGTCAAAGGATGGGCCCGTGGAACCGCCGCACTCGTCAGTGCCGAAGCGAGAGGAGGCCACACAGGCGCCCCAGAAGCAAGTCGAGACACCAGTCGTTTCCGTAGGAAAGACGGTCTCTTACAACGCTGTTGATATCTCTTCCGGGGCAAAGACGACGATGTCCGTCACCTTTCACGCCGTCAAGTATGTGACAGCATCGGAGGTCAGTGCGGTAAAGCCCAAGGGGCGATATGCCGTGGTCACCGTGGAAGTCACCAATACCGGCGGTAAAGATGGTGGCTTCCACCCGTACGGGAAGATGAAGTGGGAGGACAAGGGCACGGCTGTGCAGGGGGTCGCCACGATGGACTCCACTGGTACGCAGAGTGTCGATACGACGTACCACCCTGGCGAGGCTGTAACCGGGGACATTGTCCTTGACGTTCCGCGCAAGGGGGGAACGGTCAGTTACTACGACGGAACCGGACCGGCATCGCTCACCTTCGTGATGCCCGCGAAATAGCGCCGACGAAGATCCCGCGCAGAGCGACTGTCCTCCGCGACTCCTGTGTGTCGCCGCGCGACTTCCTGGACGAGGCCGTCCTGGAGGGCCCGCAGGCGTGCGCTGGTCTCCTTCATCAATGAAACGGTCATCGCGATGCCGCAGGTGTATGTGTAGGGCGGGGTGGGCCAGCGGATCTCGGGGACGGTGACTGGCGGGTGGCAGGCAACGTGGGTGCGGTAGCCGAACTGATGGGGTGGAGTGCGCGTGAAGGGCTCTCTAACTTATAAGTACTTCACCCTTTTTGGAGACCTTGTAGTAGTCGGTGACCGGGAATTCCAGTTTGAACACCATTCCGAATTGCTTGCGTATGTCGGCGACCGTCTGCTGTGCTGGTTCGCGCAGGCATCGCGTGACCGGTGGATCGTTTTTCATGCACGGGCCGGGCTCTTGCACCAGCTTCCTGTGGCTGCTGCGTACGGTGTCCCATGACAAGGTCTGTGAGGGATTGGACACCTGGGCTGGTTCCGGCGTATGCGGGCCTGTCGGGTTCGGGCCGCGCCCCTGGTAGTAGTCGATAAGGTGCTTGCGGTAGTAGTCGTGGTGGAACGGGATGGTGTCTCCGGGGGCGCCGTCGGTGGAGTAGTGGTCTCCGACGGTGAAGATGCCGTCCAGGACGTCTCCGATGTGGTGGGGGTCAGCGCCGTAGTAGGCGGTGAGGCGCAGGGCGCAGCGGATCTTGTACTGGTCGTCGCCGGCCTGGAAGAACCACTGTTTCGCTGCTCCGCCTGAGCAGATGTCGTCCACGGTGACCAGGGCCAGGGTGAGGGGCGTTTTCTTGTCGTAGGCGTTTGCGATGGATCGCAGGCGTTTCTCTGCCCTGTGCCGGGATTCTTCGACCTGTGTGCTTCCTGCGAGTCTGCGTATCTCTTTGGGGCTGGTGGCGCGGTTTTGGGAGGAGCAGGCGGTCAGGGCGAAGATGAGGAGGACGGAGAGGAATCCTAAGAGGCGTTTTACGGCGTTGCGTATGGCGGTTGCGGCGTTCTGCGCCTGTTTCACGGTCATGGGGTCATTGTGTCCATGCGGTTGGTTGTGTCTATCCCTACAGGTACGCATACCGGTGCGTGGGCACCCCGTGTGGGATGCCCACGGCCGATCGTGGGTGGGTGTGGTTACAGGCCCATTCCTGCCATGGTGCGTTCCAGGGAGTTCGCGTAGAGGCACGCTCCGCCGACCTTGGGGTGGAACGACTGGGCGGAGAGGCCGTACTTGTTGATGAGGGGCCAGTCCCTGATCGGATCGTCGGATGCGGTGAGGGTCTTCACGATGCCGTGGACCTGTTCGGGGTCACCGCATACCGCCTGATTCACGAAGTCGTTCTTGGGGTTGGAGAACCAGACAGGTATGCCCTGCTTATTGGCGTCGTCGGCTGCGCCCTGCATGGCGCCGGCGAGGGTGTCGGCGGTGCTGTTGAGCCAGGCGGCGGAGGCTTCGGACAGACCTATGGTGGGCAGGCCGATGATGCTGATGTTGAGGCAGGAGCCCTTGTCGGAGATCAGGGGCGGGTAGCCCATGAGGGCGATCTTCGCCTTCGGGGCGAGCGCGTGGATCTGGTAAAGGGTCTGGGTGATGTCGGGGCGGACGATTTCGTTGATGATGCCGGGGACGGCGGTCTCCAGTGGCTGTCCGAAGAACTTCCTGTCCCGGCCGCCGACGGCGTCGTCCGGTTTGTCGAACGACTTGTCCTTGCAGTTGCCGTCTCCGAAGGAGATCAGGCACTTTTGGATGATGTCTGAGAAGCGGGCGTCGTTGCCGCCGATGGAGATGGTGACCAGGGTGTTGTTGTTGTCGAGGTAGCCCTGGTCGATCTGCGGAAGTTCCCCGCCGTTTTCCTGGACCTTGCTCAGGACGTTGTAGGTGCGGGCTCCGGAGCAGGCGATGAGGTGGTAGTCCAAGTCGAAGTTCGAGTTGTCGTCGAGGTATCCGATCGACTGGGACTCGCCGGGAAGTGTGGCCTGCCGTGACCAGGCGTAGCGCGAGCGGTGGCAGGCGTCGCGGGTCTTGTCGTTCTTCTTGTTGCGGTAGTTGGTCTCGGGGTAGTGATCGCCGTGCTTGCCGCCCGAACCAGGGACACCGCTCAGGCCACGGTGATGCGGAGTCTGGCTGAGCGAGCTGGGGTGCGGTGACGGAAGCCAGGCGGGAGTATGGGCGTCACTGTCCCCGTCCTCGCCGAAGGCGGGCCAGGTGGCTTCCTCACAGCACGTTGTGCGCAGAGCACATCGAGGGCAACCGCAAGTCACCCGCGTGGGCTCCGTAAAGTGTGAGTCATGTCGGCGGAATCCCCCCTTATACAGAGCATGCGTACGGCCGTTGCGGCGGCGCCCGATGACGTGCCCCTGCGGCTGCACCTCGCCGAGCTGCTGCTGAGCGCCGGGCATGGTGACGCCGCGGTGGGGGAGGTTTCCGTGGCGTTGCAGCACGCGCCCGGTGATGTCCAGGCACGCGAGTTGATGGTCCGAGCCCTGACAGGTACTCCGGCAACCACGCCCAGCGAAGCGGCCCTGCCTGCGTCACCGCAGGCTCCGGTGTCCGGCCAACCTTCCGCCCCCGCCTCGGGCCCGGGCTTCGACTGGCACGCCGCCGAGGACCAGGTCGGCGATGTCGTGCCGCCCCGGTTCGTGGAGGCACCGCTCACCATTGACGGCGGCGGCGACCCTGGGGACGCCGCCGCCTGGGACGTGGAGCGGCCCGGGGCCGTCCGCCTCGCCGATGTGGGTGGCATGCAGGAGGTCAAGGAGCGGCTGGAGGCCGCCTTTCTGGCGCCGTTGCGCAATCCGGAGCTGCGCCGCCTGTACGGCAAGAGTCTGCGCGGGGGGCTGCTGCTGTACGGGCCGCCCGGCTGCGGCAAGACGTTCATCGCGCGGGCCGTCGCCGGTGAGCTGGGGGCGAGCTTCTTGTCGGTGTCGGTCAACGACGTACTCGACATGTGGATCGGCAACTCCGAGCGCAACATGCACGAGCTCTTCCAGACTGCCCGCCGCCAGGCCCCGTGCGTGGTCTTCCTGGACGAACTGGATGCGCTCGGCGGAAAGCGCAGCCGCACCCAGAGCAGCGGTATGCGTAACACCGTCAACCAGTTGCTGACCGAGCTCGACGGCGTCGAGGCGGAGGCGAACGAGGGCGTGTTCGTGCTCGCCGCCACCAATGTGCCCTGGGACGTGGACATCGCGCTGCGCCGCCCCGGCCGGTTGGACCGGACCCTGCTGGTACTGCCGCCCGACGGGCCGGCCCGGGAGGCGATTCTCCGCTACCACCTGCGTGAGCGGCCCATCGAGAACGTCGACCTCGGCAAGCTCGTCAAGGCCACCGAGGGTCTGTCCGGCGCCGATCTGGCCCATGTGTGCGAGGCCGCGGCCGAGCACGCGCTGCTGGACTCGGCCCGTACCGGGACCGTACGTCTGATCGGGATGAAGGACCTGCTGGCCGCGGCGGGGCAGATCGCGCCCTCGACGGAGCCGTGGTTCGCGTCCGCCCGCAATGTGGCGATGTACGCGAATGACGGCGGGATGTACGACGACCTGGTGGCCTATCTGAAGAAGAAGCGGAAGCTGTGACCACACTGAACCCGACCGTCGAACAGGCCCAGGCTCTGATCGATTTCGAACGCTACGACCAGGCCCGGGCCCTGCTGTCGCGGCACCTCGCCGAGGACCCCGGCGACATACGCGCCTGGGTCAAGATCGGCTACTGCCACCTGTACACGGAGCAGCCCGAACAAGCCCTTCACTCGGCTGACGAGGCGCTCAAGCTGGCTCCGGAGGACTTCTTCGCACTCATCCTGCGGGCCAAGGCACTGACCCGCATACCCGACAGGGCATGGCGCGAGGCCGAGCCCGTACTGCGCGAAGCGGTCCGGGCCGACCCACAGCACTGGTACGGCTATGCGATGCTCGCGGACGCCGTATGCCGCATGTCGCTTGTCCGTTATCTCCAGGCGAATGGCTCCACATTCCCCCCGCCCCACGAGCGCGACCATGTCCTCCGCGAGGCGACCGACCTGGCCGCGGAGGCGCTGCGACTGGCCCCCGAAGAGGTCTACGCCCACGAAATCGCCCACCAGATCGCCACCTTCTCGCTCAACAACGCCCTCGCCGACCAGCTCGAACGCGCCATCCTCCGACTCGACCCCACCCACGCCGAGTCCCTGGCCGCGCAGACCAAGAAGGCTGCCCAGGCACCGGGCGTCAAGGCCGCCCGGGCCGCCGACCTCTACGCCACTGGGCTTGCGGCCGCACCGGACTCCGCCGAGATGCAACGCGGTCTCGACCAGGCCACGTACCGCATGCTGCGCGGGGTGCGGTGGCTCGCCCTGCTCTGCGTCGCCTTCGCCGGGTCGGGGATGGACCTGTTCGACGTTGAGGGCAAGGTGCAGCGGGAGTTGCCGCTGTCGCTCGGCCAGCGCCTGTGGTACCTCGTGGTGGCGACCGCCATCTGGCTCGTCGGCGCCCTGCTGCGCTACCGGCGGCGGCGCGCCGGCGTCCGGCTCAACGTGCAATCGCTGATACGCCGCCGCCGGTGGGCCCGCATAGTGCTGACCCAGGCGGCCTGGGCCATGGTGTGCGCCCTGCTGATCGCCGAAGTCCCCTGGACGGACCGGCTGTTGCCGCAGGTGCTGTTCTGGGCAGGGCTCGCGCCGACGTTCGCCACGATCTGGTTCGACCGGAAGAAGACCCGGTGAAGAACGGCCCGAGCCGCAGGGGACGCTGTTGGTTAATTCGGGGCCTGGCATAACGTCGGTCTCCAAGACCTGGTTGTGGTCTTGGAGACCGACGTTGCCGTATGGGGTGGGTGTCGATGTCGATGTGGCCAGAGAGCCGGGGGAGATCCCGGCGGAGACGGAGCGGGTGGCGCGGGCCGCGTTCCCGAAAGGCAGTCTGGCGATCCGGGTTCGGAGGCGAGCTTGGGACACTGCTCCGGGACGAGGAGTTCATCTCGACGCTGTCTCGCTGGTACATCCGCGCCTGCCGGCGGTTGACCGTTCCTCAGACCGCCGGGTAGAAGCGCCAGCCCTGGGCCCGTGAAGGTTCTCCGCCCCACATCCTCCGGAGATAAACCATGGCATCGCCATGACCTGCGGAAGTAATGGCCAATTGCTCATTGCGGTCCGGGACAATGGCTACGTCCGGGTCATTGGGGTCCGTGCCGCGGACAGCCCTGAGGTGCCACCACTGGTTCTTGTTCCCGCTGGCACAGGTCTTTACGTCGATCGCCGTGTCGACACCGTCCCGCGCTTGCGCGCAGCCACCAGCCGGGTCGCTCTTGAAGGTGAAGATCGGGTCGGAGGAGGTGCCTCCGACCCGATCCAGGCGCCAATTCTTGGACCACGTCGGCGCCTCGTTCGCGTAGACCTGCAAATAAGTGTCGGGCTTCCCTGTCGTGTTGTCCGGCAGGAGGTAGTTGTCAGTCGTCTGGCTGACAACCAAGACCGGTCGAGAGATGGGGACGCCCCGGGTGGCAGCGGGGTCGGCCTGGGCCGGGGCGACGACCACGGTGCACGTCAGGGCGAACGCGACGGCGGTGACGGCCAGGAGCCTGCGCGAGGTGCGGATGGGCACGGGTTCTCCTCTATCGGAGGTGCACGACTGCCATGCACAATGCGTTGTCCGGAACAGAACTTCCCTGATCCACCGGAAACGCTAAGACACGCATGTCCACTTCAGAAGTGCGCTAAGTCGCCACCGGAGGGACGGAGTCGAGAATGCGTCACCGTTTTCCGGCAGGGAAGCTGGGATGCCGCGTCAGCGCGTAGGAACAGGTCCAGGAACGTTGGCGAATTCTGGACCGCTACCCGTGCGGAGAATTTCACGCTAGGTGCCAGAGAGGCATGCCTGATGATTAAGTCAACGGTAAGCTTGACGGGACTTGGTGGCTTGTTGTTCACCCTGCACGTCGATATCGATTAATTGTTCGCAGTGCAAGCGCGTGAGCGAACGCCGCGCCATGAGCTCGCGACCCGTTCGAATTCCAGACGGGGAAAGTTCATGGCGGGGCTCGCATTTAAGCAGTGCCTGGCTGAATGAAACCTGTGTGCCCGTCGGGGGAATCCATGGAGATATGCATATTTTCTCACATGTGCGCGAAGGGTTCCTGCTGGTCAGGACTTTCTCTGGCACTGGACCCGGTTTTGGCGACCGAGGTCACGCGAGCCCCCGAATTAACCAACAGCGTCCGCAGGGGAACGGGCCGCTCCGATCCCGCACCCACATAGCGGCCGTTCCTCGCGGATTGCTGGTGGACAGCTTCCAGAAAATCCCGTTGACCACCTGACGCCGGTCCCGCACCGGCCTGCCCATCCGCGACGGAGCCAGCAACGGCTCGGTCACCGCCCACGACTCATCAGTCAGCTCATGACGACGCGCCACGAACAGACCAACGAACCAACTACTTTGCGGACGCGACCTATGCCTCGGCGCGCTCAACCCTCCCGAGGGTGCGATCCGTCGCGGGAGAGCCCGTGCCGACCGCGCGGCGGGGGAGCGGGGAGGAGTAGACGACGCTGGTCGTCACCGCGCCGAGTGCGCCGATGCGGCCGGAGACCTCCTCCAGATGTCGCATGGAACGGGCGGCGACCTTCAGGACGAAGCAGTCGTCGCCGGTGACGTGGTGCGCCTCCAGGACCTCCGGTGTGGTCTCCAGCAGATCGTGGAACGGCTTGTAGTTGCCGTTGGGGTAGCGCAGCCGTACGAAGGCCAGGACCGGCAGCCCGAGCCGCTCGGGGTCGACCACCGCCGTGTAACCGGAGATCACCCCGGCCTCCTCCAGGCGCCGGACCCGTTCGGTGACCGCGCTGGGGGACATGCTCACGGCGCGGGCCAGCTCGGCGTAGCCCGCGCGGCCGTTGTGCTGCAGGACGTCGAGGATGCGCCAGTCGGTGGCGTCAGGGGAATAAGGGGAATGACCGGTCATGTGTGCTGTCTAGCAGTGGAATCACCGGATGATCAAGGGTTTTGCCGGTGATCACCGCTTCCCGGGGGTGAGCGGCGGACCATAGATTATCGGCCATGATCACACAGACACCGCGTCCCACCAGCCCCGTACTGGCCACCCCGCCGGCCGCACCCGCCGACGCCGCCGCGTACTTCGCCGCCCGCCTCGCCTTCCACACCGACGTCGCCGATGTGCACACCGCGCTCGTGGCCGGCGCCGCCGACTTCGTCCTCGTCGACTCCCGCAGCACTGAGGCCTGGGACCAGGGGCACGTACCCGGCGCCGTGCATCTGCCGACCGCGCGCATCCCGCAGGACGCGGAGGAGCTGCTGGACCCGGCGGTCCCTGTCGTCGTCCACTGCTGGGGCCCCGGATGCGACGGCGCCACCCGCGCCGCCCTGGCGCTCGCCAGCCTCGGCTACCGCGTCAAGGAGATGCTCGGCGGCATCGAGTACTGGATCCGCGAGGGGTACGAGGTCGAGACCTGGCAGGGTACGGAACGCCGCCCGGCCGACCCCCTGACGGCGCCCGTCGGGGGCGGGGACTGCGGCTGCTGAGCCTCCGGCCGACCGGGAAGACCGGGAAGACTGGGAAGACTGGGGACACCTTCGCGAAAAGCGTATGACGCCCCGGGCGGACGGCCGCCAAGCTGGTGCGTCATGACCCACGACAGCACCCCGTCCGCCGACGTCCCGCGCCGTGACCCGCTGCCGCTGCTCGGCCGTACCGCGCTGGTCACCGGAGCCAGCCGGCGCGGCGGCATCGGATACGCCGTCGCCCGGCGGCTGGCCGCGTACGGCGCCGGTGTCTATCTGCACCACCATGTGCCGCACGATGCCGAGCAGCCCTGGGGAGCGGACCCGGGCGGTCCGCAGGCGGTCGTCGCGGGGGTACGCGAACTCGCCGCCCCCGGGGCGGTGGTGGCCCACGGGCCGGCCGACCTGGCCCGCCCCGACGCCCCCGCCCGCCTCGTCGACACCGCGGCCGAGACCCTCGGCGGCCGGCTGGACATCCTCGTCGCCAACCACGCGCTCAGCGGCGCCGACGGCCCCCTCGGCGCCATCGACGCCGCGATGCTCGACGCCCACTGGGCGATCGACACCCGCTCGGTGGTCCTCCTCGTGCAGGCCTACGCCCGCCGGCGCGCTAGGCAGGAGCCGGGCGGCCGGATCGTGATGATGACCTCCGGCCAGGACCGGGGCGGCGGTATGCCGGAGGAGGTCGCCTACGCGCTCGCCAAGGGCGCGCTGGCCTCGGTGACCCGTACCCTCGCCACCGGCCTGGCCGGCCTCGGCGTGACGGTCAACACCGTCAACCCGGGGCCCGTGGACACCGGTTACGCGGTCGGCGAGCTGCGCGAGCGGGTCGCCGCGAGCTTCCCCGGCGGGCGCTGGGGCGCGCCCGACGACCCGGCGCGGCTGATCGCCTGGCTGGCGACCGATGAGGCGGCCTGGATCACCGGGGAGGTCATCAACTCCGAGGGCGGCTTCCGGCGTTGAGGGCGCAGACCGTCCGTACGTCGGGTGCGCGGCCGCCCGGCCGGCCAGCAGCCGGGCGGCTTCGGCGGCCGGCCACCGCAGCGTTCTGCGGTGGCCGGTCGCCGCGCCCGTATTGCCTGGTCAGAGCGCGGACAGCTCGTTCAGCAGATCGTCCAGGCCCAGCGAGCCCTGCGACAGGGCGGCCATGTGCCAGGCCTTGAGGTCGAAGTCCGCGCCGTGCCGGGCGCGGGCCGCCTCGCGCCCCTGCAGCCAGACCCGCTCGCCGAGCTTGTAGCCGATCGCCTGCCCGGCCATGCCCTGGTAGCGGATGATCTCGCTCTCGACGAAGTCGGCCGGGCGGCTGGAGTGGCGTGCGAAGAATTCGTGCGCCAGCTGCGGCGTCCAGCGCTCGCCTGGGTGGAAGGGGGAGTCCGCCGGGATCTCCAGCTCCAGATGCATGCCGATGTCGATGATGACCCGGATGGCGCGCATCATCTGCGCGTCCAGGTAGCCCAGGCGCCGCTCGGCGTTCGTCAGGAAGCCCAGCTCGTCCATGAGGCGCTCGGCGTACAGCGCCCAGCCCTCGGCGTTGGCGCTGACGATGCCCACCGTCGTCTGGTACCGCGAGAGCCGGTCGGCGACATGGACCCACTGCGCCAGCTGGAGGTGGTGGCCCGGCACCCCCTCGTGGTACCAGGTGGAGACCAGGTCGTACGCCGGGAAGCGGGTCTCGCCCATGGCCGGCAGCCAGGTACGGCCGGGGCGGGAGAAGTCCAGCGACGGCTGGGTGTAGTACGGGGCGGCCGCGGTGCCGGGCGGGGCGATCCGCGACTCCACCCGGCGCACCCGCTCAGCCAGGTCGAAGTGGGTGCCGTCCAGCGACTCGACGGCCTCGTCCATCAGCGACTGCAGCCACTGACGGGTCTCCTCGACGCCCTCGATCGCCTCGCCGTGCTCGTCGCACCAGGCCAGCGCCTCCCACGGAGTCTTCGCGCCGGGCAGCACCTTCTCCGCCTCGGCCTCCATCTCGGCCAGCAGCCGGTGGAACTCGGACCAGCCGTACGCGTACGCCTCGTCCGCGTCGAGGTCGGCGCCGTTGTAGTAGCGGGCCAGGCGGGTGTAGCGCTCGCGGCCCACCACGTCCGGTGCGCCCGCGATGGCCGGGCCGTAGCTGTCCCGGAACCAGTCGCGCAGCTCCACCAGAGCGCCGGTCGCCACCTCGGCGGCCGCGGTCAGCTCGCCGCGCAGCGCCTCCGGTCCCGGGTCGGTGAACTCGGCGAACCAGCTGCGGTCGGTGCCGATCCACTCGTCCAACTGGCCGATGACGGTTTTGACCTGGAGCGGGCCGGCGGGCATGTCCCGCTTGCGGCCGGCGTCGAGCGCGGCGCGGTACCCCTCCAGTGCGTCGGGTACGGCGCGCAGCCGCTGGGCGATCGCCGCCCAGTGCTCCTCGGTCTCGGTGGGGGTGAGGGTGAAGACGTCCCGGACGTGGTGCAGCGGTGAGCTGAGATTGCTGACCGTGCGCAGGCCCTCGCCCGCCTCGTGCACCGCCAGCTCGGCGGTCAGCCGTTCGCGCAGCAGCCGTGCGCAGATCCGTTCGGCGGGGCTGTCCGCGCCCGGCCGGGCCTCGGCCTCGGTGAGCTTCTCCAGCGTCGCACGGGCGAGCTGGGCCACCGCTTCCTGGCCCGTCGGAGAGAAGTCGGGGAGCTTGCCGGAGCTCTCGGGGATCCCGAGGAAGGTACCGGTGATCGGGTCCAGGTCGACGAGGGCGTCGACATAGGCGTCGGCGACCTGGCGGGGCAGCGAACCGCCCCCGGAAGGAGTGGTGTTGGACATGCGGGCCATCCTCGTACGGATCACCCCGCCGCGTCACCATCAATAGCCCGGACGTTCCTGTCGCTTTACGGCGCCATTGCCATACGGCACGGCCGGCCGGGCGCCACCACGCCCGGCCGGCCGCGGGGCCGTCCCGGATCAGCGGCGGCCGGTGCCGTCCTGGACACGTACGCTCTCGCGCGCCTCGTGCCGGGCCGGGACTCCCGTCGGACGGGCCGTGATCACCAGCGTGCCCTCCTCTATCTGGTAGTCGAGCGGCAGGCCGAGCCCGCGCATCGCCGCCACCATTCCGGTGTTGGACGCCTGGGTGATCGCATAGACGCTCTCGCAGCCGGTCTCGGCCGCCATCGCCACCAGCCGGCGCAGCAGCTCGGCTCCGATGCCGCGCTGCTGCCACTCGTCCTCGACCAGCAGCGCGACCTCGGTCTCGTCGCCGTCCCACAGCAGATGGCCGAGCGCCACCAGCCGTCCGGACGCGGTCTCGACGGCCAGGGTGCGGCCGAACCGCGGGCTGAGCAGATGCCCGAGGTAGCGGTCCGCGTCACCGACCGGGCCGTGGTAGCGCAGCGCGAGCGTGCGCGGCGAGCAGCGGTCGTGCATCTCCCGGGCGGCGGCCAGGTCGGAGGTGTCGGCGCGGCGGACGGTGATCTCGTTGCCCTCCGGCAGCGTCAGCACATCACGCCGTCGCGGCACCCGCTGGCCGAGCCGGGTGTCCAGCTCGACCAGTGCCCGCACCCGTGCGAACTCGGTGGGCGTGAAGGGCAATTGGGGCCTTTCGATGGTGAGCGAGCCCCCGGAGGGGTCGCGGAACTTCATCACATGCTCTTCCAGCACGCCCTCGGCGGGCACCTGCTCGGCGAGCGGCTGGCCGGTCAGCGAGCGGGCCGGCACCGAGTGGATCGTGCAGCGCCCGAGCAACTGCCGCAGCGCCAGGGGGAGTTCGGCGGAGTCCAGGGCCGTACGGGTCGCCAGGCCCAGCATCCGGGTCGGCGCGTCGACGAGGTCGTGCGCATCGGCCCGCTCCAGCCAGCTGTGGCTGCCGCCCGCGCCGGCCACCGTACGGGTCAGTTCGCCGGGCGCCAGCGGGCCGGGCGCGCGCAGCAGGAACTCGTCGACGGTCCCGTCGGACAGCGGGTGGGTCTGCAGGCTGAGTATGTCCACGTGCTGCGCGGCCAGCGCCGTGCACAGCGCGGCCAGACTGCCCGGCTCGTCACGGACCGTGGTCCGCATCCGCCACAGCGTCGTCTCCTGGCCGCCGGCCCGGGAGGCCGGATCGGCGGAGGACGGCGCCGCGGCGCCGGTATCGGTCGGTGGCGGGGCGTTTTCGTGGCGTCGTGACCACCAGACGTGGAAGCCGGCCGTGGCGAGCAGGGCCATCGCCGCGGCGCACAGCAGCACCGGGCCCGACGGGCCGTGCGCGACGGTGTTGGCGGCCGCGTCGGCCACCGCGACGGCCGTGAACAGGGCCGCCAGCTCGACGACGTCCCGGCGCCAGTGATGGCGGCGGGAGGATTTGGCAGAGGAAGCTTCAGTCATGCACACAGCCTTGCGGACCGTTGTTGCCTGATCGCCAACACCTTGTGTCCGACGGGTAAAAGACGGAATCGGCGCATTGCCCTCTACTGTCCTACCCGCCCCGGTTGGAGCACCTTGCTGAACAACACTTCTCCCCCCTCCTGACGCAGCCGCACCGTCAGCTCCCCGCTCGCCCCGTCGATGTCGATCTCGCCGAAGTTCTGCGGACTCTCCGCGGGGGAGGTGTTGGCACGGTCCGGTGCCTTGATGAACGGCTGCGCGGGCCCGAACGTTCCATCGAGTTTCAGCGCCTGGAACCCGCCCGCGTTCAGCGGCCCCGACACGAACTCCCAGAACGGCTCGAAGTCCTTGAACGCGGCCCGCTCCGGCGCGTAGTGCTGTGCCGAGGTGTAGTGGACGTCGGTCGTCAGCCAGACGGTTCCGGTGATCCGGGCGTGCTTGATGTGCCGCAGCAGCTCGGCCAGCTGCAGCTCACGGCCCAGGGGAGCGCCGGGATCGCCCTGCGCCACCGCCTCGAAGTCGGTCTTGCCGTCCGGGACGACCAGCCCCAGCGGCATGTCGGAGGCGATCACCTTCCACACCGCGTGCGAGCGGGACAGCTCCCGCTTGAGCCAGCGCAGCTGCTCGGCGCCGAGAATGCCCTGCGGGTCGTCGGTCTGCCGGCCCGGCGAATTGGCGTTGCGGTAGCGGCGCATGTCCAGCACGAACACGTCCAGCAGCGGACCGTGGTGCACCACGCGGTAGACCCGGCCGCCCCGGTCGGGCCGCAGCGTACGGATCGGGAAGTACTCGCCGAAGGCGCGCAGCGAGCGCGCGGCCAGCACATCGGCGTCCTTCTCCGTGTACCGGACGTCATCGAGCAGCTGCCCCGGGTACCAGTTGTTGTGCACCTCGTGGTCGTCCCACTGGGTGATGGTCGGCACCTGCGCGTTGAACCGGCGCAGATTGCCGTCCAGCAGGTTGTAGCGGAACGCGCCCCGGAACTCCGCCAGCGTCTCGGCGACCTTCGACTTCTCCTCGGTCGTCACGTTCCGCCAGATACGGCCGTCCGGCAGGGTCACCTTCTCCGTGATCGGGTTGTCCGCGTAGATGTTGTCGCCGCTGCACAGGAAGAAGTCCGGGTTCCGGCGGCGCATCTCCTCGTAGATGCGGTAGCCGCCACGGTCCGGATTGATGCCCCAGCCCTGGCCGGCGAGGTCCCCCGACCAGTGGAAGCGGACGTCCTGGCGGCGGTTGGCCGGCGCCGTGCGGAAGGTGCCGGAGACCGGCTCGCCGGTGCGCCGGGGATCGTCGGGGTCGGCCAGCAGCACCCGGTAGTGGACCTGCTCACCCGACGGCAGACCGTGCAGCGAGGTGACGCCGGTGAAGTCCGTTCCCGCGCCGAGCACCGGGCCGCGCCAGGTACGGGCGTTGCGGAACGACTCGGTCGCCGCGGTCTGCACCACCATCCGGGCCGGCCGGTCCGACCGCACCCACACCAGGCCCGAGGACGTGGTCACATCCCCCACCTGCACACCCCAGTCGGCGCTCGGCCGCCCACTACGGGTCTGCGACGGCATCGCGCAGGAGAGCGCGGGCAGTGCCAGCGCAGCGGAGCCCGCCGCGGTGCCCTGCAGCAGCGACCGCCGTCCGAAGCCGCCGACGAAACCCTGCGCCATCTCAAACCTCCATGCCGTCACCGAACTTACCGAGGACCGTTCGTACCGCTGTTTGGTGCCGTGCAGCGGAACGGGTGGTGAACAGGATGGCGCACACCGGCCCGTCCGGTCCCGCCCCCGCCGTGGTGGCGCGCGTCGCACCGGCCCGTTTCCGCTGGACAAGGCGGGTGCGGCCGGGTGGGATGGACGAGTGCTGATGGATTCCGCGACCGATGTCTTCGAAGAGCACCGCTCCGTCCTGTTCGGGGTGGCCTACCGCATGCTCGGCCGGGTGGCCGACGCCGAGGACGTGGTGCAGGACGCCTGGCTGCGCTGGTCGGGCGCGGACCGGACGCAGGTGCGCGAGCCGCGCGCCTTCCTCGTACGGACCACCACCCGGCTCGCCATCGACCGTCTGCGCCAGGTCCAGTCGCGGCGCGAGTCCTATGTGGGGCCCTGGCTGCCGGAGCCGCTGGCGACCGACTTCGCCGGGACCGTGCCCGACAGCGCCGAGCGGACGGTGTTCGCCGAGTCCGTCACCCTGGCCGTGCTCGTCACCATGGAGTCGCTCTCCCCGCTGGAGCGCGCCGTGTTCGTCCTGCGCGAGGCCTTCGGCTATCCGTACGCCGAGATCGCCGAGGCCCTGGACCGCAGTGAGGCCGCGGTGCGCCAACTGGCGGGCCGGGCCCGCCGGCACGTGGCGGAGGGCAGACCGCGCTTCGAGGTCGACCCCGTGCAGCAGCGCGACCTGACCGAGCGGTTCCTGGCGGCGGCGGCCGGCGACGACCTGGAGGGCCTGCTGCGCCTGCTGGCGGCGGACGCCCGGCTGGTCGGGGACAGCGGCGGGAAGGCCAAGGCGCCGCTGCGGATCATCGAGTCCGCGGACAAGGTCGCCCGCTTCCTCCTCGGCGTCGCCAAGAAGACGCCGTCCGGCACGGAGTTCACCCTCGTCGAACTCAACGGCGGTATCGCACTGCTGGCGCGCAACGGCGAGGCGCCGGACTCCGTCCTCCAGCTCGGCATCCGGGACGGCCGGATCCACACCGTCTACATCGTGCGCAACCCCGACAAGCTCGGGGCGCTGGCGGCGAGCTGAGCGGCCCTCCGCAGACCGGGCGCAGCGGCGCGGAGCGGCCCGCGAAACCGATCCGGGATTGGTCTTGACCAAGGGTGGGGGCAGTCATATCGTCGGGATACTGCAACAACCTTTAATAAAGAAGCGCTCATAAACGGGAGCGCGTACGGGGCCCGCATCCGTAGGTGCCTCGCACGCGGCCCGGGTTCCATGGGGGCGCTGCCCCGCGGGGCAATGGCCAGTGCGGAGGACAGGGTGGGGACCACGCAGCTCGAAACGGTGCCGGAGCCGAAGTACTGGCACCTCAAGACCGTGCTCAGCGACGCGCTGGACTCGGAGTTCGCGGTCGGCGAGATTCTGCCCAACGAGCGTGAGCTGGCGGCGCGGTTCGGCGTCGCCCGGGCCACGCTGCGGCAGGCGCTCGAACAGCTGGAGCTGGAAGGCAGACTGCAGCGCCGCCGCGGTGTGGGCACCACCGTCGCACCGCCGCGCGTAGGCGTCGCCGTCGACCCCGCCCGCCACACCTGGCCCGGCACCCCCGATGACGACTGGCAGCCGGTCGACGCCACGGAGAGCGACACGGTGCCGGCCGCGGTGGCCCGCCTGCTGGAGACCGCCCCCGGCGAGCGGGTGCACATCGTGCGCCGCTCCCGGGTCACGCACGGCCAGCCCGTCGCCGCCGAGCTGCTGTACGTGCCGTCGGCCGCGGTCCCCGGCTACGCCGAGGCGGACCGGCCCAGCGCCCCGGCCCGCGCCCGCGCCGTGCTGCACGAGCTGCAGAAGCGCGAACTGGACGGACAGGACCGTACGGTGGAGCTCGGCTCGGCCCGTGCGGAGGACGCCCGGCAGCTGGACCGGCTGCCCGGCGCACCCGTCCTCGTCGTGACCACCCGCTATGTCTCCGGCGGGCGGACGACCGCCGTCGCGGTGTCGACGTACCGCGCGGACACCTGCCGGCTGACCTTCGGCGCGAGTGACGCGATGTCACTTCTGGCCGGCTGAGCCGTCCCCTCGTTCCTACGGGCCCGCGCCGGACGCTCCGGTGCGGGCCCGCCGCACCGCCCGGCCCGGGGCCGGCTCAGCGCCGGGCCGTCGCCGTGCCCTCCACCGCGAAGAGCTCGCCCTCCACATGGTCGAGGGCCAGCCGCAGCGCGCCGGTGGCGACGGCCGCCTCGCCGAGTTCGGAGAGCGCCACCTGCGGCGGGCGCAGGCAGTAGCGCGCCAGCTCGTCGCGCAGCGGCGTGAGGACACCGGCCAGCCCCGCCGCCCAGCCGCCGATCACGACCAGCTCGGGATCGAGCGCCAGCACCAGCGCCGCGACGTCGTGTACCAGCCGCCGCAGGAAGCGGTCGATGGCTTCCCGGGCGCCCGCGTCGCCGTTCCGCGCCGCCGTGAAGACCGCGGCGACCTGGGCCTCGTCCAGCGGGTGCAGCGGCTCACCGGTCGTCGAGAGCAGCTTCTCCGGCGTCGCCTCGCGCCCCAGCAGATGCAGTGCGCCGATCTCCCCGGCCGCCCCGCCGAACCCGCGGTGCAGCCGGCCGCCGATCAGCGAGCCCGCCCCCGGGCTGAGCCCGGCCAGTACGAACACGATGTCGTCCGAGCCGGTCGCCGCGCCCTGCCAGTGCTCGGCCACCGCGGCGGCGTTGGCGTCGTTCTCGACCAGCACCGGGCAGCGGAACGACCGCCGCAGCCGCTCGCCCAGCGGCAGCCCCGTCCAGCCCGGCAGCGCGGTGCCCAGCCGTACGGTGCCGTCCGCCTCCACGATGCCGGGGGTGGCCACGCCGACGGCCCGCAGCGAAGTGCGCGGGATGCCCGTACGGCGCAGCAGTTCGGCGACCACGGCGCGGACCCGCTCCAGCCGCTCGTCGGCCGGTGCGGTCTCCTCCACGGGGCGCTGCCCGGTGTCCAGCACCCGGCCGCTCAGATCGGACAGCAGCGCCGTGATGCGGTGCGGACCGATCTCGATGCCCAGCAGGTGCCCGGCCTCGGTACGGAACCGGAACCGCCGGGCGGGGCGCCCCTGGCGGCGGGTCTCGCCCTCCTCGGCGGGCGCCTCGACCACCAGCCCGGTCTCGATGAGCCCCTCGACCACCCCCTCGACCGTCGGCCGGGACAGGCCCGTCACCTGAACGAGGTGGGTGAGCGTGGGGGCGTCCGCGGCGCGCAGCGCGTGCAGCACCACCGCGGAGTTGATCCGTCGCAGCAGAGAGGGATCCCCGGTGAGCCGCCCCAACGTCCGTCTCCCTAACTTTCCGTCCGTGGGGCGGATCGTAGCCGGTCACAGGGTGTGCGGCGAGCCCCGGCAGCGGCGCCCGCAGCGGCCTGGCCAGGCGATACGGATCTGTGCCGGCACGCGAGGACGGCGGGCGCGGTGCGCTGGCGGGGTGAGGGAACGTCAATTGTCAGACCCGGCAGGTTTACTGAGGGCATGACGCTTGACGAGCAGCTGACCACCATCGACGCGCTGCGCCTGCGGGCCTTCCCGGCGCAGCGGACCCGCCTCGGCCGCGTCGAGAGCGGACCGGGCTTCCACATAGCCGGGCTGCGGGTCAGCGAGGACTTCTGGGACGCCGACCTGACCGAGGTCGCCGAGGCCGAGGAGGAGTTCGAGGCCGGGCTGACGGCGCTGGTGCGGGCGCTGTCCTTACGGTGGGGCGAGCCCGAGTCCCTCGACCTCGCCGCCCATCTGGAGCGGACGGCGAGCGGGCTGCCCGTCCCGCCGCCGCTGGACACCCTGTGCGGATTCGTGCCCCGGATGCACGGCTGGCGGGTGCAGGGCCGCTGGATCGGTGTGGGGGTGGGGCAGGGCGATCGCGAGCTGCCGTTTCAGCTGCTGGTGGCGGTGGGGGAGGAGGCCGTGGCGGGCGGGGACGGTCAGGGGCGGCCCGAGTAGCGGGCGCCCGGGAGCCCGCCGGGGAGCGGGCACGCCGGGAGCGGGGAGCCCGAGCCGAACGACTCCGCCGTCAGACGTCGTCGCCCGGGGCGAAAGCCGCCGCCCGCAGCCGCCCGTACTCCTCCGCCATCGTCTGGAGCGTCCAATGGGCGTTGAGGCCACTGGGGTTGGGCAGCGCCCAGATACGGGTGCCGCCCAGGGTGCGCTCCTGCGGTCCGATCGCTGCGTGCTTGTCGTCGAAGGCGACGCGGTAGGCCGTGACCCCGGCGACGGCGAGCCAGCGGGGCCGCAGCCGCGCCACCTCCTCGGCCAGTATCCGGCCGCCCTCGCGGTACTCCGCCGCGGTCAGCTCGTCGGCCTTGGCGGTCGCCCGTGCCACGACGTTGGTGATGCCCAGACCGTGCTCCAGCAGCTCGTCCTGCTCGGCGGGCCGGAACTGCCGGGGTGTGAAGCCGGCAGCGTGCAGGACGGGCCAGAACCGGTTGCCGGGGCGGGCGAAGTGGTGGCCGGTGGCCGCCGTCATCAGCCCGGGGTTGATACCGCAGAAGAGCACGCGCAGGCCGCTCGCGGCCACGTCCGGGACGAGGCGGTCGCGAGCGGCTGCCAGCTCTTCGGGAGTGAAGCGCACGGCGAGCGCGTCAGAGGATCGCGCCCGGCGTGTACGCCGCGGCCTCCGGGTGCTGCTTGGCGATCTCCTCGATCCGGGCGACGACGGACGCCACCTGGTCGGCCGCCGCGCCGGTGAAGGAGAGCTTGTCCGCCATCAGCGCGTCCAGCTGCGCCCTGTCCAGCGGGATCCGGGCGTCCGCGGCCAGCTTGTCCAGCAGCTCGTTGCGCTCGGCGCCCTGCTCGCGCATCGCCAGCGCCGAGGCGACGGCGTTCTCCTTGATCGCCTCGTGTGCCTCCTCGCGGCCCACCCCGGCGCGTACGGCGCCCATCAGCACCTTCGTCGTGGCGAGGAAGGGCAGATAGCGGTCCAGCTCGCGGGCGACGACCGCGGGGAAGGCGCCGAACTCGTCGAGGACGGTCAGGAACGTCTCCAGCAGGCCGTCCAGCGCGAAGAAGGAGTCCGGCAGGGCCACCCGGCGCACCACGGAGCAGGACACATCGCCCTCGTTCCACTGGTCGCCGGAGAGCTCACCGGCCATCGAGGCGTAGCCGCGCAGGATCACCATCAGGCCGTTGACGCGCTCGCAGGAGCGGGTGTTCATCTTGTGCGGCATCGCCGAGGAGCCGACCTGGCCGGGCTTGAAGCCCTCGGTCACCAGCTCGTGCCCGGCCATCAGCCGGATGGTCTTGGCGATCGACGAGGGGGCGGCGGCCAGCTGCACCAGCGCGGTGACCACCTCGTAGTCCAGCGAGCGCGGGTAGACCTGGCCGACGGAGGTGAAGGCCTGGCCGAAGCCGAGGTGCGCGGCGATCCGCTGCTCCAGGTCGGCGAGCTTGGCCGCATCGCCGCCGAGCAGGTCCAGCATGTCCTGCGCGGTGCCCACCGGGCCCTTGATGCCGCGCAGCGGGTAGCGGGAGAGCAGCTCCTCCAGCCGGGCGTACGCCACCAGCAGCTCGTCCGCCGCGGTCGCGAAGCGCTTTCCCAGCGTCGTGGCCTGCGCGGCGACGTTGTGCGAGCGGCCCGCCATCACCAGCTCGGCGTGCTGCGCGGCCAGCGAGCCCAGGCGGGCCAGCACGGCGACGGTGCGGTCCCGCATCAGCTCCAGCGACAGCCGTACCTGCAGCTGCTCGACGTTCTCCGTCAGGTCGCGGGAGGTCATGCCCTTGTGGACCTGCTCGTGGCCGGCGAGGGCGTTGAACTCCTCGATGCGGGCCTTGACGTCGTGCCGGGTGACCTTCTCGCGCTCGGCGATCGAGGCCAGGTCGACGGTCTCCAGGACCCGCTCGTAGTCGGCCAGCGCCTGCTCGGGGACCTCCACCCCCAGGTCCTTCTGCGCGCGCAGCACGGCGAGCCACAACTTCCGCTCCAGCTTGACCTTGTACTCGGGGGACCACAGCACGGCCAGCTCCGTGGAGGCATAGCGGCCGGCCAGAACATTGGGGATGCGAGGCTTCGCAGACACAGCAGTCACGTGGTGAGAGTCTACTGGCGATTCGCGCAGGCCAGCGCCCCGGTCCCGGCTGTGTGTTCCTCCAACCGGGAGCGCGGCGGCGACGGTGCGGGCGTTGGCGGCGGCCGCAGCGTCCCTCGTCACCGCGCGCCATGTCCGCCGGCCGACGACCATGCAGGTTGACGGGGGCACGGCATGGACTTAGGTTCGCCTCACCTTACTCCCGACCGAAGGTTTTCAGCCATGCCCGGGTTCAGACCCTCGCCGCGTTCACCGCGCACCGCGCTCCGGCCGCCGACGTTCCCGCGTCACGGCGCCAACGGTGAGCGGACCGCGCTCGGCGAGAAGATCGCCGCCACGTTCCGCGACGTGGAACGCACGACGGAGAACTGACCCGTGGCACCGATCTCCGACGGGGCGGTAACTGCCCCGGTTTCCCGGCCCGTCGGGGTGCCGGGGTGGGCCGAGCCCGCTGACGGCGGCGCGGTCCGCGAGCGCCCGCCGACACCGCTGTGGGCGCTGGTCGTGCTGGGCGTTCTGAGCCCCGCCGTGCTGGCGGCCGCCTGCTGGGTGGCCGGCCACCTCCACGCCGACCCGCCGCTGCAGTTGGCCGCCCGCTTCCTCCACCTCGTGGCACTCGTCGTCGGGCTGGGCTCCGTACTCGCCGTCGACTGGTTCGCCGTGATGTGGATGCTCGGCCGACGCCGGCTGGCCGAGGTCCTGCGCACCGCCTGCACACTGCAGGTCCCGATCTGGCTCGGACTGGCCGGCCTGGTCGTCACCGGACTGTTCCTCCGTCCGGACCCGGCGTCGCCGCTGACCCTGGTGAAACTCGGACTCGTGCTGGCCGTCACCGTCAACGGTCTCTACGCCCACTGGCTCGGGCAGCGCCTGGACCGGTGCGGGAACGCGCCGGTGCCCCGCCGCCTGCGCATCCAGTCGGGTGCGGCGGCCGCCGTCAGCCAGATCGGCTGGTGGGGCGCCAGCCTGATCGGATTTCTCAACAGCCAGTCCTGACCCGGGATATCGCTCAGGGCCGACGCGCCCGCGGAAATCCCCGGTTTACCGGGCATCTGCGGGCGCGTCGGCCCTGAATCCGAAATCCGACCTGAATTCGGTCAGAGGCGGCGTACCCTCGCGGCGATCCCATGACCGAGCAGAAGGTAGATCACGGCGGGCAGGCCGTAATTCAGGAAAACCCGCAGACTCTCCACCTCCATGGTGAAGATGTCCTGGGACCAGCCGGCCAGCCAGTCGGCCATACCGTGCACAAAGCCGACGAAGACATTTCCCTGGTTGGCCTCCAGCAGGTAGAGCAGGATCCAGAGTCCCAGAAATCCTGCGGCGATGTCCGCGATCGTATGGATGGCCAGCGCTGCCCGGTTTGCTCCATCGCCGTCCCGGTTACGCCTATAGGTGGGCCGGTTTCCGTCATAGGGCTGGTAGGTGTCATTTGCGGGAAGAGGTTCATGGGGATTGCTCATGACCTCCTTGCTTGCCCCGCGCGATTACCCGAAACGTCTTCCAAACCTGCGATTCCATATCGTTTTCTGATCGTGTATCACGCTTGGATCCGCGCCCCGTTTTTCCGCGGCGATTCCTGGGGCGCCGGCGGCTTCAAGCGGCCGGTCCGGTGCAGTCCGTACAGCGCGGCGGAGCATGCGAGGCCCAGGGCGAGCAGGGCGAGCCACGGCAGGGCGGACACCCCGGCCGCCCGGGCGGCGTCCAGCGCGGCACCGGTAAGCAGATTGCCGAGGGTGATGCCGACGCCGCAGACGGTGTTGTAGAGCCCGTAGTGGGTGGCGACGAGACGGTCGCCGGAGAGCCGGACGATGGTGTCCATCTCGAACGGATAGGCGACCATCGTGCCCAGTGCCAGCAGCAGCGCGGAGAGCGCGGGTGGCACGGCGGCGAGCAGCCACCGCCCCGCTCCGCCGTCCGGCACGGTCACCGCGGTGGGCACCAGCAGCGGCACAAACGCGACCCCCATGGTGAGCAGCCCCCAGGCGAGCGCCCGGCCGGGCTCCATACGGGCCTTGCACCAGGCGGTCACCTTGGTCTGGAAGAGGATGGTGCTCAGGCCCGATACGGCGAAGAGCACCGCCACCGCCACCGTGCCGAAGGTCCCGTCCCCGCCGAGCCGCCGCACCTCCAGCGGCAGTGAGAGATATACCTGGAACTGCATGACATAGAAGCCGATCATGGCCGCGGAGAACAGCAGGAACGGCCGGTTGGCCACGATGCTCCGCCACTGGGCCAGCACGCTCTCGCGCCCACCGGCGGCCCGGTCCTTCGCCCCGGCGGCCCTACGGGCCGGCAGCGCCCGGATCTGCACGATGCTCAGCAGCGCGAAGACACCGGCCGCGACCAGGCACGTGATCCGGAAGTCGACGCCGGTCAGCACCATGCCCACCAGCGGACCGAGCAGTATGCCCGCCTGGTAGAAGACGTTGAACAGCGCGAACGCCTCGACCCGGCGCTCGCCCGCGTCCGCGGCGAGGTAGGCCCGGACGGCCGGGTTGAACAGCGCCCCGGCCAGACCCGTCGCGGCGGACGCCGCCAGCAGGGCGGGCAGCGAGTCCACCAGGCCCAGCGTCGCGAAGCCGACGATGCGCAGCACCAGGCCGGCGATGATCATCGGCTTGTACCCGAGCCGGTCGGCCAGTGTGCCGCCGACCAGGAACATGCCCTGCTGGCTGAAGTTCCGCACGCCGAGCACCAGCCCGACCACCCAGCCGGCCAGCCCCAGCGTCCCGGAAAGGTGCGCCGCCAGATACGGCATCAGCATGTAGAAGCCGAGGTTGATGGTGAACTGGTTCACCATCAGCAGCTGGACGCTGCGCGGATAGGAGCGCACCTGCGCAAAGGTCCCCTTCACCGGACGTCGCCCTCTCCCTCGGTGCCGGAGTGGGTCGGCGCGTCGGCGGCGTCGGAGCCTTCCGGCGTGTCGGAGTCGGGGAGCGCGACCGCGTCCGCCGGCTCCCGGGCGAGGGAGAGCGGGTCGACGACGGTGGTGCAGCGGGTCCAGCGGGTGACCTCCTTCTCGTCCAGGCGGCCGATCACCTCGGGATCCGGGGCGGGCGGGGAGTCGAGCAGGCCGTGGGCGGCGCAGTAGTCGTCGTCGTAGACGGTGCCGAGGTAGCGCTGCGGGCCGTCGGGGAAGATCGCCGCAATTCGGGTGTCCTCGGGCAGCGTGCGGGCCAGCCAGCCGGCGACCAGGGCGACCGCCCCCACGCTCCACCCGCCGGTGGCGTAGTGGGAGGTGGCCAGCTGCCGGCAGGTCCACACCGCCTCGGCCGGGGCGACCCAGTGCACCTCGCTGAAGTTGCCGTAGGCGACGTTGCGGGGGTAGATGCTCGACCCCAGCCCGCGCATGAGCCGGGTGCGGGCGGGCTGCCCGAAGATCGTCGAGCCGATGGTGTCCACCCCGACCAGCTTCAGCTCGGGATAGTGGTGCTGCAGGACCCGGGACACACCGGCGGAGTGCCCGCCGGTGCCCACGCTGCACACCAGTACGTCGATGTGGCCGAGCCCGGTCGCCAGCTCCAGCGCGAGCGGGGTGTAGGCAGTGGTGTTGTCCGGGTTGTTGTACTGGTCGGGGCACCACGACCCCGGGTGCTGGGCCATCAGCTGGGCCACCCGGTCGCGGCGGGCCTGCTGCCAGCCGCCCGTCGGGTGGGGCTCGGAGACGACATTGACCTGGGCCCCGTACGCGGACAGCAGCTGCGTCATGGACCGCTCCAGACCCGGGTCGGTGACCAGGGTGACCGGATGGCCGTGGACCATACCCGCCAGGGCCAGTCCCAGACCCAGGGTGCCGCTGGTGGATTCGATGATCCGGGCGCCGGGCCGCAGTTCGCCGCGGGCGCGGGCCCGCTCGACCATGTGCAGACCGGGGCGGTCCTTGATGCCGCCGGGGTTGAACCCCTCCAGCTTCGCCCAGAAGCCCCGGCCCTGCGGGGCGAGGGGCTCGGACACATGGAGGAGGGGGGTGTTGCCGACCAGCCCGGAAAGGGCGGAGCGGGCAGGGGGAGTGAGGATGCTCGAAGAATGCGACGAATGCATGGATCCGCTCTCATCTGTGAGGAAGGCGAGTTCAGGTGCTTCCTTGCGCGCGCCGCCACGAGCAGGGCGGGGCATGGCCCCTGGCCCTGGTGGCGGCGCACGGCAGCCGGTTCGTCCGGCTGCACCGGAGCGGTCTAGGTGCGCCACCGGCAGAGGGCGGTCAGTGTGGAGCGGCCGGCAGGCGCTCTTATGGCCCGTGTACGGAGGCCTTGCAGGAGCGCCGCACCGGAGACCGCCGCGACCGCCGGCACAGCGTCCCTGGCCATGGGAACGGCGGTCGCCGTGCCGTCCGACGACGCCTGCCGGCTTCCGGCCGCGGCGTCGAGCCCGAGTGAGGCACAAAGATCGTCGCTCGGACTGGAGGCGGCACGCGCCGCCGGTTCGGCGAACTCCGGGTTCCAGACGCCCTGTTGGGCGCCGCCGAAGGCTGTACGGGACGCGCCGTGCGCATGGTCGGCACCGTGCAGCAGCGCCGCGCAGTCGAAGGTGACCAGCAGCAATCCGCCCAGAACGAGGGCGAGCAGCCGGGCGGGCCACGGGGCGGGGCGGGGTGTGCGGTGGGTGGTGGTGTCGTGGAGACGAGGGAGTAACGGCACGGTTCCTCCGCGGAGCGCCGCGCGGCCGAGGGGCCGGGGCGCCGGGATGGGGGCGGAATGAGGGGGGCGAGATCGCCGGACAGCGCCCTGCGCGGCAGCCGCGGACCGTGCGGGAGCACGGCGACGGGAGGCCGGGCGCCGGTGACGGTGACGTGCGCGTCGCCGGACGCTGAGCGATGTCCGATGGGTCAGGGTGGGGAAAGCCCTAAATCCGCAGCACACCCGGTCCGGTGGGAGCCCTCGGCACAGCCCTGGTCAACGCATGGTCGGCCCGCGGCCCGGCACCGGACGGCAGCGTCGCGGAGCTCCCCCTGCCGTCGAGCGGCGAGGCGCAGGGGGCTGCCAGCGCGGGGCCCTGCTGCGGCTGACCGGACTGGCAGTCCTCTGCCGGATGGGAGTGCTCGCCATGACCGCCGCCGTGAGGGGCGATGGCCGCTTGTGCCTGTGCCGCTTCATCGGCCTTCTCGGCCTTCTCGGCCACGACGGACGCAGCCGCGCTCGCGCCGAGATGGCCCGCGATGCCCTCCGCGCTCACACCGTGCGCATAGACGAGGCTGAACAGCACCATGGCCACCCACCACACGCGCAGCGGACCCGCCGACGAGCGGGCCCGCGACATGCCGGAGGTCGACCAGGTCGTGACCATGCCGTGATCCTAGCGTGTCCCCGGGGCGGCACAAGGGCCGCTCTGAGACAGGACGTTGGGGCGAACGGACGCTGCGCTGCCGGCGGCCGGGTGGCACGCACGTCGCCGCGTGCGTGCCACCCGGCCCTGGGGTCAGGCCCGATAGGCCAGGTTCGCCATCATCCCGGCCTCACCGTGGTACGCGTTGTGGCAGTGGAGCATCCACTGCCCGGGGTTGTCGGCGTCGAAGAACACGGACAGCCTCTGCCGCGGCAGCACGATCGCGGTGTCCTTACGGGGGCCGGAGCCGCCGAGCTGGTACGTGTGGCCGTGCAGATGCATCGGATGCCACATGTCCGTGTCGTTGACGAAGTCCAGCCGGACCCGCTGGCCTTCCTCGACCATGATCGGGCCGGCGTCCGGCGCGGCCATGTCGAACGGCTTGCCGTTGAGGGCCCAGTCGTACCCGGCCATGCCGCCGGTGAGCCTGATCCGGTGCGTGACGTCGGTCGCGGAGGTCTTCAGCCGCACGTCGTCGGCCGCGCGGAGCTGAGCTGCGGTCATGACCCTGCCGCCGAGCTCCTTCGGTCGTACGGTCGGCGCAGGCCTGCTGCCCGGGCCCGTCCGCACGAGGGCCAGACCGCCCGTCTTCTTGCCTTCGGCGAGGGCGACCAGGGGGAAGACCCCGTCGCCGAGGGTGACCAGTACGTCGTACCGCTCGCCCATGCCGATGAGGAGCGCGTCCGTCTGCCGGTGCCGGACCGGGAAGCCGTCGGTGTGGGTCACGGTCAGTTTGTGGCCGCCGAGTGCGACCCGATAGGCGGTGTCGCCGCCCGCGTTGACGATCCGCAGCCGCACCTTGGTGCCGGGCTTGCCCCGGTAGACGTCGGGATCGGCCGGGATCCGGCCGTTGACCAGGTGGTACGGGTACTTCACATCGCCGGCGTCGCCGCCGAGCAGCTCGCTCCCGGCGCCCATGAGCATGAACTTCGCGTTCCCCGCGCCGTGCGTGCCGTGCCCCATGCCGGGCATGTCGTGCCCCGTCATTCCCGAGCTGGAGCTGGAGCTGGAGCTGGAGCCGCCGCCCGCGTGCATGCCGTCCATGTCGTCCGTATCGTCCATGCCGCCCATGCCCTGCCTGAGTTCGGCGAAGACCTCGTCGGGGGTGCCGGTGACGCCGTCGACCCAGTCGTCGAGGACGAGGACCCATTCGTCGTCGTACGCCAGCGGCTCCTTGGGGTCCTCGACGATCAGCGGGGCGTACAGCCCGCGGTCGAGCTGGACGCCGACGTGCGGGTGGAAGAAGTACGTGCCGGGGGTGTCGGCGACGAAGCGGTAGGTGAAGCGGGCGCCGGCCCGGACGGGGGTCTGGGTGGCCGGGGGGACGCCGTCCATGTCGTTGCGCAGGGCGATGCCGTGCCAGTGGACCGAGGTGGTGGTCTTTCCCGGGAGCTGGTTGGAGAGTTCGGCGGACACGGTGTCCCCGGCGGAGAGCCGGACTTCCCTGCCCGGCGTCCGGCCGTCGAAGGCCCAGGTCCTGGCCGTGACTCCGCCGCCCAGGCCGATCACCGCGGGTGCCGCGGTCAGGGTGATCCGGTGCTGCCGGCCGGTGCCCGTCCGCTTCTTCTCCGTGGCGGCGACGGCGGAACCGGAGGGGCTGACGAGGGCCGGGGTGGCGGCGGAGTTGCTGCAGGCGGCGAGCGCGCCCGCGCCGACGGCGCCGAGTCCGGCGAGCAGGACGGAGCGGCGGTTGACACTGTTCACGATAGGGGTCCTCTTCACTGGGTGTTTCGAACTGCGCAGGGTCGCGGCGGAGACGGCACACGGGTGCCGTGGGCGCGACCTAGATACGCAGTCGGGAGAGGACCGACAGGTCGGGTGGTGCGCGGCTGACCGTCCCGGCGGGCAGTGCGCCGGGCCCGGCCCGGTACGGGTCGGCGGGCTGTGCGGCGTGGCCCTGTGACGGCACGTCGAGCTGGAACACCTCGACGCTCGCGGTGGTGCAGTGCTGCATGCCGGGGTCGGTGCAGGCGCTGCCGTCGGCGCCGTGCGCGGGCGCGGGCGTGCCGTGCAGGTCCGTGTGGTCGGCGGCGGCAGCGTGCGGGGCCGGGGACGGGTGTCCCATGGCGGGCATGGCGTGCCCCGCATGCGCGGCGGACCGCGGCGGGGAGGCGGTGATCGCGGCCGTCTCATGGTGGATGAGCACGGCCAGCGCGGCCAGCAGCGCAAGGACGACGCCCCCTGCCCAGCGGACGGCACCGGCGCGGGCTGTCACTGGCGCCATCCCTCCACCCAGCTCGTCGTCTCCGAGCCCGCAGGCGGGGCTCACCGTCGTCCGGTCAATATACCCCCATGGGGTTTCTCGCCCCGGGGGCGGCCGCGGTCACGGCCGCGCGGCACAGCGGACGTCGGTCAGCGCCGGTCAGCGCAGGCCGACGCCGGTTGGCGTCAGCCAACGGCGGTGCGGACGAGTGCGGACGAGTGCGGACGAGTGCAGACGAGTGCGGGCGGTGGCGCGGTCATTCGGGCGGGGGCCCGATCACCAGGCAGGCGTTGTGCCCGCCGAAGCCGAACGAGTTCGACAGCACGGGCCCGGCGCCGACGTCCCGGGCGCTTCCGGTCACCACGTCCAACGGACAGTCCTCGGCCCGCCGTTCGTGGTTGGCCACGGGTGGGACGAGCCCGCTGGAGGCGGACAGCAGACCGGCCACGGCCTCCATAGCCGTCCCGGTCCCGGTCGAACGGTCTGGACGCCCGTTCCGGCGCGGAGTTGCGCGTACTGAGCGAGCCCATACGGGCGAAGCCGGCCATGGACAGCGGTATCACCGGGGCCTCCGTCCCGCCGGCGAGCGCCGTGGTGCAGGTGCCGTCCCGGATGAGCCGGGCCCCTTCCCCGCTCGCGGTCGCCCCCGACGCGCACGCCGTGGAGACCGTCAGACAGGGACCGGTGCGGCGGGTGAGCTGCGCGATGAGAGCGGCTGCCGCATACGGCAGCGCCCGCTCAGCAGGGGTGTTGTGGAGTGTATGGAGCGGATTTGGCGGCAGATGTCGGGAGTTCGTGCGCGACGGTGATTGACCGCTGCTGAACCGGTCGTGCACGGCGATGTGCGGCCGGTGCGCGGGCCGGACGGCTTGATGACGGCTTCGGCCCGGGGCGGTTATTGCGCCGCGGCGGGACCTGATGCGCGCCAGACGCGTTCGGCCCTCCAGTGGAACCCGTCCTGTTCGGCCCGTTCCACCGAGAACGTGACGTCCTCACCGGCGGTCAGCTCGCGAAAGCCGGTGGCCTGGATGGCCGAGTAGTGTGCCCACACCTCCTCCGGCAGGGCCGGGGACGTGAGGACGCCCCACCCTTCCTCGCTGTGCCAGTCGCGCACCCGCCCCGCGATCACGTCGTCCGGCGTTACCTCGGACATCGTCAAGCTCCCCTCTGCTCGTCGGCTACATATGGTGAATCTGCTGGTCAGGCAGCCCATGAGCGGTTCGGACGCACATGGGCGGCCGGGCGCACCACGGCCGGTCGGCGCGCCGTCCCTCCCGATGGCGTGCCGGACCCGGACCGATTCTTCCAGTGGCGGCGGCCGGTGTCCGGAATGAGACTGAGTGGGCCACCGGCCCCGGGACCGTGACAGCGCCCGCCGGTGACCGTCAGTTGGGCACACACGGACCCGCAGGGCCGACGCGGTTGCGGCCGGCGGAGGGATCGAGGGCCGGATGGACACCGATCACCGCACGGTGGTTCGTGCGAGGTGCGGCGCCGCACCGCAGTCCGTCCTGCTGGACGCCGCCCTCGAAGCCCTGGCCGCCGTCGGCCCGGTCGCCGAATGGCGTATCCGGGCAGGCGACATATGGGTGACCGCCCGCCCGCCGGGCCATGTGCCGCGCGTGCAGGGCTGGAAGATACATGTGAGCGCGGCCTCGGGAGCCGCCGCCGAGGTGCTCTCCAGGGTCGCCGGCGTCGCCGCCCGGCAGTCGTGCGCCTTCAAGTTCGCCGCCGGGCCCCGGCAGCTGGCCACCGTCAACTCGGCCGACTGCGACCGCGGTTCCTCGGGCAAGTTCCTCACCCTCTACCCCGATGACGACGCCCACTTCACCTCGCTGGCCGAAGCCCTGCACACCGCCACGGCCGGACTGCCGGGGCCGGCCGTCCTCTCCGACCGCCCCTACCGGCCGGGCAGCCGGGTGCACTACCGCTACGGCGGCTTCACCGGACGGCCCGAGCTCGGCCCCGACGGGATCTACCGCACCCTGCTCACCGGCCCCGACGGCCGGCGGACCGAGGATCTGCGCGGCCCCTGCTTCACCCCGCCGCCCTGGGCCGCCGACCCCCTGAGCCGGCCGCCCCGGACCGGCCCCGAACGGCCCGCGGGCCGCCCGCCCGTGGTGCTCGCCGGGCGCTACGCCCTCTCCGGCGCCCTGCGCCGCAGCACCAAGGGCGGTGTCTTCGCCGGTACGGACACCGTCACCGGGGAGCGCGTCGTGATCAAGCAGGCCCTCGCGCACATCGAGGTGGACGGCACGGGCCGGGACGCATGCGCCGCCCTGCGGCACGAGGCCGGGATGCTGGCACGGCTCGCCCCGGCGGGACCGGCACCGAGCCCCCTGGAACTCGTCCAGCGCGACGGGCGGCTGTTCCTGGTCCGGGAGGAGGTGCCCGGCTCGACGCTCGCCCGCTGGGTGACCGCGGCCCTGACCGACGCCGACGACCCCGGCGTGCCCTGGCCGGTGGCCGCGCCGCTCGCCGCGGCGCTGGTACGGCTCGTGGCGGACGTCCACGCACGCGGCCTGGTGCTGGGCGACCTCGCGCCCGGCAATGTGATCGTGCGCCCCGACGGCGCCGTACGGGTCATCGACCTGGAGTGCACCGCCGAGCGCGGGCAGCCCGTCGGCCGCGCCGGAACCCCCGGGTACCGGGCGCCGGAGACGGCGACCGCCGAGGCGCCGGTGGCCGACCCGCGCAGCGACCTGTTCGCCCTGGGCGGGCTGCTGTTCCTGCTGGCCACCGGGCACAGCCCACCGCCGCCGGACAACGCCGCCGGTGTGCCCCGCAGCTGGCTCTCACTCGCCGCCCGCAGCGGGGAGACCGCCCGGCGCCTCGCACCCGTGATCTGTGCCCTGCGGCGGACGGAACCCGCCCTGAGGCCCCCGCCGGCCCAGGTCCTCACCGCCCTCCGGCAGCGCAGCGGACGGCCCCTTCCCGCCCGCCCCGCCACCGCACCCGCCGACGACGCCCCGCTCGACCGGGCCATCGCCGACGCCGTGCGCCACCTCTCCATGACGGCCGACCCCGACCGGGACGACCGGCTGTGGCCCACGACCCCGAGCGGACTGCGCACCGACCCCTGCAACGTCCAGCACGGCGCGGCCGGTGTCCTCGCGGTCCTGGCCCGCGCGGCCGGGGCGGCAGCCCTGCCCGAAGACGTACGGGCCACCGCCCGCGCCACCGTGCGGACGGCCGCCGACTGGATCGTCCGGCGCCTCGCCGCCGATCCGGCCGAACTGCCCGGCCTGCACTTCGGCCGCTCGGGCACCGCCTGGGCCCTGCGGGACGCCGCGGTGCTCCTCGACGACCCGGCCCTCGCCCGGTACGCCGACGACCTGGCGCTGCGGCTGCCGGTGCGGTGGCCCAATCCGGATGTCTGCCACGGCGCGGCCGGCGCGGGCTTGATGAACCTGCGGATGGCGGCCGGCCGTCCCGCGACGCCGTTCCCGCAGCGCGTCCGGCAGTGTGCCCAGGGGCTCGTCGATGCCATGCGCCCGGCCCCGGAGGGGGTGCGGTGGCCGGTCCCGGAGACCTTCGACTCGGCCTTCGCGGGCCGCTCGCTGCTCGGCTACGCCCACGGGGTGGCCGGCATCGGAGCGTTCCTGCTGGCCGCCGCCGGGGCGAGCGGCGAGCGCGCCTTCCACGACGCGGCGGTACGGGCCGGCCGCACGCTGGCCGCGACCGCCCACCGGGGCGGCGACGGGCCGGACTCGGGCCGCGCCGGACCGGCCGCCGCCTGGTGGCCCCAGCACCCCGGCGACGGCGAGCCCGCACGGTCGGCCCACTGGTGCAGCGGCTCGTCGGGCATCGGCACCTTCCTCGTCCGGCTCTGGCAGGCCACCGGCGACGAGGAGGCCCGCGACCTCGCCCTGGCGGCCGGTGAGGCGGTGCTGCGCGCCCGCTGGCGCGGCACCACGGCGGTCTGCCACGGGCTGGCCGGCGGCGGCGAGTTCCTGCTCGACCTCGCCCGCGCCACCGACTCGCCGCGCTTCCATGCCGGCGCGCGGACGCTGGCGGCCCTCCTCGCGGCGCGCAGCACCACGCGCGACGGCCGGTCGGTGACCTTGGACGAGACGGGCCACGGCTGGGGGGCGGCCTACGGCACCGGCACCTCGGGGGCGCTGGCCTTCCTGCTGCGGCTGCGGCACGGGGGCGCCCGGCTCTGGACGGACCCGGTGCCGGACACCTCCCACGCGCCCACCCCGACCGGCCCACCACGGGCCCCCAGACCTGCGGCCGGGACATGACCCGGCCGCAGCGGCACACACCCCCCACCTCACAAATGGAGGCACACATGGAAGAGCACACGGAATTCGTGGATATGCAGGCGTCCCTGGAGGAGCTGCCGGACGTCATGCCGGAGGATCCGGCCGATCACGGTGAGACGGCGCTCTGCCTGATCTCTCTCAACGATCTCTGAGCAAATCCCGAGGCGCCGGGTCGGCCCCCGCCCCGGCGCCTCGGACACCTGCCCTCGATCAAACCCCCACCCGTCCCCAGTCCGCCACCGGCCCCGGGTTCGTGTGGTCCGCGGGCGTCACCCAGAAGGCCTTGCCGAGCTCGGCGCTGAAGTGGGCGCCCGTCCGGCTGTCCCCGGAGGAGCGGCCGGTCAGCCGCCGGCCTATCCAGGGCACCAGATGCCGGCGCGCGAACCGCAGGTCGGCGGTGCGCCGGGCGGCCCAGCGCGGCGGTACGGCGGCCGGCAGCGGGGCGTCCCAGTCCGACGCGGGCGGCAGGCCGAGCGCCTGCCAGACGGCCTCCGCCACCCGGCGGTGCCCCTCGGCGTTCAGATGCAGCCGGTCGTCCGCCCACAGCCTCGGGTCGGCCAGCGCCCGCGACGCGTACAGGTCCACGACCAGCGCTCCGTGCCGCGCGGCGATCTCGTCGATCCGCGCGAACAGCTGCTCCATACGCGGCCGGAAGCGCTCCAGCACCGGCCCCTGCCGGCCCGGACTGCGCATCAGCACCAGTTGACCGCCGCCCCGTGCCAGCTGCCCGGCGGCGTCCGCCAGCCGGGTGCACACCTGCTCGACATCGCACTGGGGCCGCAGCACGTCGTTGAGCCCCCCGACCAGCGTCACCAGATCGGCGCCCAGCGCGGCCGCCGGAGCGCACTGCTCGTCGGCGATCTGCCCGATGAGCTTGCCGCGCACCGCGAGATTGGCGTACCGGAATCCGGGTGCGCCGGGCGGGGCCGAACCCGGGAGGGCCGCCAGCCGGGCGGCGAGCAGATCGGCCCACCCGCGGTACGAGCCGTCCGGCAGTCCGTCCGACATTCCCTCGGTGAAGCTGTCGCCGACCGCGACGAAACTGGTGTAACGGGCATTCATCTCCATGGCGCGGCGATCCTACCGTTCGCCGTACCGACCGGTATGGCCTGCCCCCGGCTTCGGCCGGACCCCACCGCACCGCATGGTCCGCGGCCGCCTTCGCGGGGCCCGCGGTGTACGGTCTGATGTCGTCCGAAGGGCCACGAGAGGTACAGGTGAACGCGCGATGACTCCCCGCCGGGGCGAGGGCCCCGACGCGCCGACGTTCACCGAGCGGGCCCGCCGGCAGCAGCTCATCGAGGCCACCATCGACCTGGTCTCCACCCGCGGCTACCCCGCGACCTCGCTGTCGGCGATCGCCGAGCGGGCCGGGCTGTCCAAGGCCGCGGTGCTCTACCACTTCACCTCCAAGGACAACCTGACCCGCGCCGCGCTGGAACAGGTGATGGAGCAGTTCAGCGCCTATGTCACCGAGCGGCTGGCGCAGGCGCCCGGCCCCCGCGAAGCGGTCATCGCCTACGTACGGGCGATGATCGGCTACCAGCAGGCCAACCGCCGCCATGTCCGGGTGATCACCGAGATGCTGCTCGACGACGAGGGAGGCACCCGGCTCAAGACCCCGGGCTCGCACGACACCCGCGACCGCTGGCAGACCCTCGCCGCACTGCTGACGGAGGGTCAAAAGGCGGGCGTGCTACGGGAGTTCCACGCCCCGACCGTGGCGCTGGCGATCGGCGGGGCGATCGACGGGGTGATCGCCCACTGGCTGGCCCACCCCGATCTCGACCTGGACGCCGCGGCCGCCGAGCTGGTCCAGTTCACGCTGTACGCGATCGAGCGCCGGGACTGACCCGCCGGGCGAAGGCGGGCGCACGCTCGGGGCGTATGCCCATCCCGCCCAGATAGCCGGTCACGGTCCGCAGCGGCGGCACCCACCGCAGCAGCCGCATCGGCACCGGCAGCCGGTCGCCGTCGAGCGTGCCCGCCAGCGCGGAACGGATCATGGTGTGCTCGGCCCGCTGGGAGCTCTGGATCATCACCATCGGCAGCTCCCGTCGCCGCTGCACCCGGGCCAGATCCGCCACCCGCACCCGCCCCCGGCCGAGCGGCTCCGCCAGGATCCGGGCCGCGGCGACCGCGTCCTGCAGCGCCAGATTGACCCCGACGCCGCCGACCGGCGACATGGTGTGCGCGGCGTCCCCGATGCACAGCAGCCCCGGCCGGTACCAGCGCCGCAGCCGGCCGAACGTCACCTCCAGCAGCTTGACGTCGTCCCACGACCCGATCGCCCCGGTCACCTCGTCGTCCCAGTCGAACAGCGCGCCCAGCCGGTCCCGCAGCCACTGGATGCCGTGGGCGCGCAGCTCGGCGTCCCGGCCCTTCCCGATCAGATAGGAGGTCTGGTAGTACGTGCCGCGGTCCATGGTGACCGCCGCCTGGCCGCCGCCGAAGCACGCGAAGACCCGGCCGTCCTTCAGGCCGTCGGAGGCCGGGGGAGCGTCCACCCGCACCTGCCAGACGTCCATCGGCACCTCGAACAGCTGCTGCCGCAGCCCGGCCGCCCGCGTCACCACCGAGTCCCGGCCGTCACAGGCGACCGTCAGATCCGCGGCCAGCTCGCCGGGAGTCCCGTGCTCATCGGTGAACCGCACCCCCGTCACCCGTCCGCCCTCGGTGCGCAGCCCGGTGACCTCGGTACGCATCCGCAGGGTGAAGCCCGGCTCCTCGGCGCCCGCGCTCGCCAGCAGGTCGAGGAAGTCCCACTGCGGCACCATCGCGAAGTACTTGTGCCGGCCCGGGATGCGCCGCAGATCGCTCATCACGACCGTGGTGTCGCCGATCCGCGCCCGCATGTCCTCCAGCTTGGCGAACGGCAGCCGCGCGAACGCCTCCCCGAGGCCCAGCTCGTCCAGCAGCCGCAGGGTCGACGGATGGACGGTGTCCCCGCGGAAGTCACGCAGAAAGTCCCGGTGCTTCTCCAGGACGGTCACCTCGACACCGGCCCTGGCCAGCAGCAGTCCCAGCATCATCCCGGCGGGTCCGCCGCCCACGATGCAGCAGGTGGTGCGGTCCATGTGCATGCCCCCTCAACGCGTGTCTGACCGATCGGTCAGTAATCTAACCGATCGGTCAGACGCCGCGTTCGCCGCCCCCGGCTCCGGCCCCTCGTCAGCCGGCGGGCCGCTGCAGCACCAGCTCCCTGAGGACGTCCTCCATCGTCACCAGCCCGGCCAGCCGCCCGTCGTCGCCGATCACCGCGGCCAGATGCGTACTGGAGCCGCGCATCGCCGTCAGCACGTCGTCCAGCGGCGTCGCGGCCTTGACCCGGGCGATCGGCCGCAGCGCGGAGACCGGGAACGCCAGCCGGCGCGGGGAGGCGTCCAGCGCGTCCTTGACGTGCAGATAGCCGAGGATGCGGTGGGTGTCGTCGACGACGGGGAAGCGCGAGAAACCGGAGTCGGCGGCCAGCTGCTCCAGTTCCTCGGCGGTGATCCCCATCTGCGCGGAGACGACGTGCTCGGCCGGCAGCACCACGTCCCTGACCGGGCGGCGGCCCAGCTCCAGGGCGTCCCGCAGCCGCTCCTTGGCCCGTTCGTCCAGCAGCCCGGCCTGCCGGGAGTCGTCGACCATCTTCGCCAGCTGGTCGTCCGAGAAGGTCGCGGTCACCTCGTCCCTGGTCTCCACCCGCAGCAGCTTGAGCAGCCCGTTGGCGAGCGCGTTGATGGCGAAGATCACCGGTCGAAGCGCCCGGGTCAGCGCGACCAGCGGCGGCCCCAGGAGCAGCGCGCTGCGCACCGGCTCGGCCAGCGCGACATTCTTCGGCACCATCTCGCCGAAGAGCATGTGCAGGTACGTGGCCAGCGACAGCGCGATCACGAACGCGATCGGGTGGATCAGCGTGTGCGGGATCCCCACGGCGCTGAAGACCGGCTCCAGGAGGTGCGCGATGGCCGGCTCGGCGACCGCGCCCAGCACCAGCGTGCACAGCGTGATGCCCAGCTGAGCGGCCGCCAGCAGGGCCGAGACGTGCTGCAGACCCCACAGCACACTGTCCGCGCGGCGGTCACCGCGCTCGGCGAACGGCTCGATCTGGCTGCGGCGCACCGAGATCAGGGCGAACTCGGCGCCCACGAAGAAGGCGTTGACGACCAGCGTCAGCAGGCCCACGAACAGCTGTAGCGCGGTCATCGGCGGGCCCCCGTCTCCGGTTCGTCGCCGCCGCCCGGCAGCGGGGCGTGCAGCAGCACCCGCGCCGCGCGATGGCCGGAGGCGTCCAGTACGTCCATCGACCAGCCGCCCACCTCCAGCCGGTCGCCGGTGACCGGTATCCGGCCCAGTTCGGTGGCGATCAGGCCGGCCAGGGTCTCGTACGGGCCGTCCGGCAGCCGCAGGCCGATCCGCTCCAGCTGGTCGGTGCGTGCCGCGCCGTCGGCCTGATAGACCTCGCGTCCCTCGGCGTCCGCGCCGGCCGGCGCGAGATCGGGCGTCTCCAGCGGATCGTGTTCGTCGCGGACCTCGCCGACCACCTCCTCGACGATGTCCTCCAGCGTCGCGACGCCCGCCGTGCCGCCGTACTCGTCGATGACCACGGCCATCGTGCGCTTGCCGGACAGCCGGTCGAGCAGCCGGTCCACGGTCAGCGTCGTGGGGACCAGCAGCGGCTCGCGCAGCAGCTCGGACACCGGATGGCGGGGGCGGCGCTCGGCCGGGACGGTCAGCACGTCCTTGATGTGCGCCACGCCGACGACGCTGTCCAGGCTGCCGCGGTAGACGGGGAAGCGGGACAGCCCGGTCGCCCGGGTGGCGTTGGCGACGTCCTCCGCGGTGGACTGCACGTCCAGCGCCATCACCTGCACCCGCGGCGTCATGACGTTCTCCGCGGTCAGATCGGCGAGGTTGAGCGTGCGCACGAACAGCTCGGCGGTGTCGGCCTCCAGCGCGCCCTCCTTCGCGGAGTGCCGGGCCAGCGCCACCAGCTCCTGCGGGCCGCGCGCCGACGCCAGCTCCTCGGCGGGCTCCAGGCCCATCCGGCGGACCATGTGGTTCGCGGTGTTGTTGAGGTGCCCGATGAACGGTTTGAACGTGGCGCTGAAGCCGCGCTGGGCCGTGGCGACCCGCTTGGCGATGGCCAGCGGACTGGAGATGGCCCAGTTCTTGGGGACCAGCTCGCCGACGACCATCAGGACGACCGTGGAGATCGCCGTACCGAGCACCAGGGCCAGCGACTCCGCGGCCGAGCGCGGCAGGCCCATCGCGCCCAGCGGCCCCGCCAGCAGGGTGGCGATCGCCGGTTTGGACAGCATGCCGATGACCAGGCCGGTGACGGTGATGCCGAGCTGGGCGCCGGAGAGCTGGAAGGTCAGAGACCGCACGGCCTTCAGGGCGCTGTCCGCGCCCCGGTCGCCGCGCTCGGCGGCATGTTCGAGGTCGCTGCGTTCCACGGTCGTCAGCGAGAACTCGGCCGCGACGAAGACACCACAGGCCAGGGTCAGCAGAAGTGCCACACCGAGCAGGAGCAGGTCGGTCATCGAGTCACCTCCGTCCCATGATCGAACAGGATCGGGAGGATTGCGCTATGTCGCGCGGTCACTCGACAACTGGGAGGCTCGCCCATGGCCGGACGCTCACACACCTTTCACATGAGAAGGGAAGAGCACCATGGTAAAGGTCTGGCAAAGTGGCGAGCGAGGGGAGTAACGAGGGGAGTCCCTCCCCAGACCTCTCAGGTCACGCTGATCACGCTCGGACCAGCGGTTTCGTCCACCGCCGCCACTGATCCTCACGCCGGTAGCCCGCCGCCGCCCAGGCGTGGTGCGCAAGCTCGTTCACCTCCAGCACCATGGCGTCCCCGCGCCGCCCGCCGAGCTTCACAAAGCGCTCCTCGGCCGCTTCGAGGAGGGCCTTCGAGACGCCCCTCCTGCGGTGGGCCGGGTGCACGGCGAGCCGGTACAGCGACGCCCGCCAGCCGTCGTAGCCGGCGATCACCGTGCCCACCAGCACCCCGTCCGACTCCGCCAGAAGCAGGGCCTCGGCGTCGCGTTCGATGAGGCGGGTCACCCCGGCGACGTCGTCGCTGATGCTCGTGCCCTCGGCGGCCGCCTTCCAGAAGTCGAGAACGGTCTCGGCGTCGGCGGGAACGGCGGGGCGGATGTCCATATCGATCATGCCGACGACCCAACCAGCCGCGGCCCCGCCCGCGCCAGTCCTTTCTCCGGTCGCCTGAGATGGCCCGTCCGCGGCCGCTCGGGCAACCACGGCCCGCTACCGCAGCGGGCCGGACTCCGGCTGCTCGTGGTCGGCCTGCGGGCGCATGCGCTGGACGAGGTACCCGGCGGCGGCGACCGCGAGGAGCAGCGCCACCGTGCCGAGGGTGAAGGTCTCGAAGGAGAGGCGGGAGACGCCCCAGGTCGCCCGGAAGTCGTACGGGATGCCGACGAACGACTCCAGCGTGCCGGGGAACAGCGCCACCCATGCGCCGAGCAGGATCCATGCGTAGACGAGCACATTGGCGAGGGCGAAGCCCGGGGTACCGAAGGGGACGCGATAGGGGCGGGGCACCGCGCGGTGGCGCAGCCGCAGCGCCAGCAGGGCGGGGATCACGGCGACGTACGAGAGCAGCAGCGTGGTGATCGCGACGGTCAGCACCACACCGAAGGCGGCCGAGGTGTCCCCGCTCGCCAGGTTCATCGCGGCGGCCATGAACACGGTGGCGGTGACGCCGGACAGCAGATTCATCCGGACCGGAGTGCCCAGCCGCGGATGGAAGACCCCCAGGCCTCGGCTGAAGAACCCGCCGTCGGCGGCCGCCATCGCCTGCATCCGGTCCGCGACGATCATCCAGGCGCTGCCCTGGGTCACCAGCGCCACCACGAACAGCACGGCGACGAAGGACAGCAGCGGCCCGCGCCAGCTCCCGTAGATCCCGAAGACCAGCCGCACGGCATCCATGAAGCCACCGACCCCGGTGACCTGCCCGGCCGGGGCGACCGAGACGATCGCCAGCACCGGCAGCAGGTAGCAGCAAGTGGCGATGGCGCCGGACAGCGCGATCGCGACCGGCACATCGCGCTGCGGATCGAGCATCTCGTCACCCGCCGCGTTCGGCGCCTCGAACCCCACGAACGCGAACAGCAGCACCGGCACCAGCGCCAGGAACCCGGTGCCGCTGGGGGCGAAGACGGCGCTCTCCAGGCCGCGGAAGCCGTGCTGGACGCCGTACGCCAGCGCCGTGGCCGTGAAGAAGGCCAGTGCCAGGATCTTGGCGCCGGCGCCGCCCGTCGTGATCCACTTGCCGCGGCGCAGCGAGACCACCGCGGTGAGGATGGCCGCCCAGATGAACACCAGCTTGAAGGCGTAGTCGGCCACCGTTCCCGAGCCGAGCGGAAAGACGAAGCCGTCCCAGGCCTCCGCCGCCACGAAGACCAGCGAACCGCCCAGCCAGACCGGATTGGTGACCCAGTAGAACATCGTGGTCAGCGCGGCCGCCAGCCGTCCGAACGCCACCTCCACCCAGACGTACGGGCCGCCCTCCTGGGGGAACGCCGCCCCGGTCTCGGCGAACATCAGGGCGTACGGCAGCAGGAACGCCACCGCGATGACGGCGATCCAGGTGACGGCCTGGCCGCCCCCGGAGGCGATCTGCCCGATCACATCGAAGGAGATCACGGCGGCGACGCCCATCGCCATGATGTCGAAGCGGCGCAGACTGCGCTTCAGATGCGGGACGGTGGCGGGGGCGGACACTGCGGTGGTCCTCCTGAGGGCCGAGCGGTCACGGGCGGTCCGGTCAGGCGTCCGACGGATGACATCGTGCGGCATCCGCCCCGACGTCATCGGCAGCGGCACGCGGGCGCTCGGGCCCCCTTGGAGGGGCGGCGATGCTTGCCGGTGCTAGCGCATGCCCGCTAGCTTGGAGGGGTGGCGAAGACACAGCTGAACGTCCGGGTGGACGAGGCCACCGCCGAAGCGGCGCGGGAGCGCGCCCTGCAGCGGGGAGTGAGCGTGAACCGCTATATCGAGGAGCTCGTGCTGAGGGACGCCGGCGAGGTCGGCCAGACCTTCGTCGAGGCCGCCTCCGACTTCATGAAGCAGTACGAGCGGGTCTTCGCCGAGGAATTCGGCCTGGACACGGGCGGCGCCCCGGGCCGCAGGACCCCCACCGGCAACCACGAAGGACTGCCGGGCACGACGTGACACTGCGCATCGATCTCGCCTGGCTCCTGCTCATCGCCGAACAGCACACCCCCGGAGACCCCCAGGTCACCGACTGGGGCGCCCTGGTGGCCGCGGTCAGCCGCCATGAAGCCGAGATATTCGGCGTGCCGGTCTACCCCGATCCCCCGGACCGCGCCGCCGCGCTGCTCCAACTCCTGCTCCAGGTACCGGCGTTGGAGCGGTCGAACGCGATGTTCGCGACCGCCGTCGCCTACGGCTATCTCGTCGCCAGCGGTCTGAAGATCGCCACCTCCCCCGAGCAGGTACGCGAGCTCGCCCGCCTCGTCAAGGAAGGCACCGCGGACGTCCACACGATCGCGGACGAGCTGCGGACGTGGATGGTGTGACGGCGGTCGGTGCGGGCCGGAGAACCCCCGCGTCCACGCCGCTCTCAGCCCGTTCGTCCCACCGCTCTCCGCCAGGCGGCCGTCACCCCGCCGTCGGCCGTCGCGCCGTGCCCAGCACCGCCGGTGACGTCGGCAGCGTCGGCCCGCGCTCCGGGACCGTCAACCGCCGCAGCCGCAGCACCTCGAACCCGGCCGTCCGGATCTCGCCCAGTGGATCCCGCCCGGTGTGACACCCGCCCATCAGCAGCGGCCAGAACGTACGGTCCAGCGCCCACTGCACCGCCGCCAGCCCCCGCCCCGCGGCCCGCCCGTGCTCGAAGAACCGCAGCTCACCGCCGGGGCGAAGGACCCGCCGCAGCTCTGCCAGGGTCCGCTGCACATCGTGCACCGAACACAGCACCAGCGACGCCACCGCCGTGTCGAACGCCTCGCTCTTGACCGGCAGCGCCTCCGCCACCCCCGGCACGACGTCCACCGGCACCTCGGCGTGCGCCGCCGCCGACCGGGCCACCGCCCGCAGTGTGGACTCCGGCTCGATCGCCACCACCTCCGAGACGGTCCCCGGGTAGTGCGGAAAGTTCAGCCCGGTCCCCGCGCCGACCTCGATGACCCGGCCCGTCGCCCCCCTCAGCAACTCCTTCCGGAGCGCGGCCACCCCCACCCGCGCGTCCGCCGCCGGGCCACAGCAGGTCGCGTAATAGCGGGCGAAGATCGGGTGATGCACGGCGTCTTTGACAACTTTCCTGCGCTGCACCGGGGTCTCCTCTCGCGGGGGCGGCTGTCGCCGTTGTCCTACCCACGTTTTCGGCTTTCCCGCCGTGGGGGTTGGTCGCCGTTGCGCCTGCGGCCCTTCCGCTGCGCTTTGCCTGGGTCGACGTTTTCGGGTTTGTCGCCGTTGCGCCTGCGGCGGGCGGTGCCGCTGCGCGGGGCTGTTCGGCTGCCGGTGACGGTCCTCCGGGGCCTGGTGTGTGGACTGC
>NZ_JBSFYC010000022.1:0-104992 GCF_053595675.1 Streptomyces sp. NPDC002446
TCCGTCCGAGACGGACATGATGAAGAGGAACCCTCGTTCCATCTCCACCACGGTCTGGTTGACGCTCCCGCCCTCGAAGATGCGGGAGGCGCCGGCGGTCAGCGAGGTCAGCCCGGAGGCCACCGCCGCCAGTTGATCGGCACGGTCGCGCGGGAAGCCCTCGGACATGGCGAGGAGCAGCCCGTCCGCGGAGACCACCACCGTGTGCGACACCCCGGGGGTGTTGTCCACGAAGTTGGTGATCAACCAGTTCAGATTCTGCGCCGCCTGGCTCATCGGACTCAACTAACGCTCCTGCTGGTGTGTGGGGTCGACAGTGCCGTGGGTGCCGGTGGTCGACGTCCCGGCCTGCCGGCCCTGCTGGATACCCCGACGGAGGTTGGTCAGCCGGCCCCGCACGTCGCTGGGCGCGCGCGAGACCTGAGGACCGCTCTGGGGAGACTGCTGCTGTTGCGCGGTGCCCGCGACGAGGTTCGCACGCGGGACCCGGCGCGGCAGCCCGGAGGTGGTGACACCGCCCGAGGCGGGCTGGCGGATCTGCTCCGCCTGCCGCCAGGTCTCGTCGTTCGGCGAGGTACGCCACTGGGTGGCGGCGTCGGCCTGCGCTCCGTTGTGCACACCGTTGACCGGCGCGTCGCTGCGGGCACCGCCGTCCTGCGCGGCTTCCTGCGCGGCACCGCGGCGCGGCAGCGGCGGCGCTTCGGCGGCGTCCGTGCCCTGCGGCGGCACACCGGCAGCGGCGGCCGCCGGCGTACCGAACCAGTTGGACTCGATGGTGTCGAAGATCGGCGTACGGCCGTCCCCGGGACCGGCGTCCGCTCCGCCGAGCACATCGGCGTCCGGAGCACCGCGGCCCTGCGGCTGCTGCGCCGGGAACCGGCCGGTGCCCTGCGGCTCGTCGGCGTACGGAGCCGGCTCGGCGTCCGGCTGCCGGAGCTGACGGGCGTCGAGCTGCCCGGTCTCGTACGGGTCGGCCTCGGGCTGCTGGAACTGCCCGGTGTCGTGCTGCCCGGTGTCGTGCCGACCAGTTGCGTACTGACCCGTCTCGAACTGACCCGTCTCGGACGGGCCCGTCTCGAACTGGCCCGTGTCGCTGTCCGGGCGGGCGAACCGGCCGGTGCCGGCGCCGCCGTCGGCGGCCGGCGGCGGGCCGTTGAAGTCGGGGCGGGCGAACGCGGTGGTGTCAGCGGGGCCGCCGCTCGGTGCGGGCCGCTCGAAGCTGCCGGTGCTCTCCGGCTCCTCGTGGCCGCGCGGCTGGTCCGGCACCTCGCGGGACGCCAGCGGCCAGTCGTCGGAGCCGCTGCGCTCACGGCGCGCACCCCAGCTCGTACCACCGGGCTGCTGACCGCCGCGGCCGCTCTGACCGCCCCGGCCGCCCTGACCGCCCTGGCCACCGGCCGGCGAGCCGCCGCCCGTGAGCTCGGCCGCGGGGCCGCGCGGCGGAAGCTGCGGACGCTCCTCGCGGCGGGGCGCGCCGGTCGGCGGCGCCACGGTGGCCGCCGGGCCGCCGTCGGCGCCGCGGGTGGGCAGCGGGCGCGCACCGCCGGGACGGCCGGCGGCCGGACCCGCGGCGTTCGGGGAACCCGCGCCGGGAGCGTTCGTACGGCCGCCGGGCGCCGGCGAGCCGAACCCGCCGCCCGCACCGCCGGGACCGCCACGCGAGGGCAGTGCGGGGCGTGCGCCGGCCGACGGACCCGAACCGACCTGACCGCGCGGCTGGAGCCCCGCGAGCCGGCTGGAGGGCGCACCGCCGACCTCGCCGGCACCGCTCTTGGCGTTGCTGGGCGCCGGCTTCTTGCCGCCCTGGGCGAGGTCGACCGGCAGCATGACCAGCGCGGTGGTGCCGCCGGAGTCGGAGGGCCGCAGCTGGATGCGGATGCCGTGCCGCAGCGACAGCCGGCCGACCACGAACAGACCCATCCGCCGGGACACCGAGACGTCCACGGTCGGCGGGCTGGCCAGCCGCTCGTTGATCGCCGACAGGTCCTCGGGGGACAGGCCGATACCGGTGTCGTGGATCTCGACCAGCACCCGGCCGTCGGGCAGCGCGTGACCGGTGACCTTGACCTTGGTCTGCGGCGAGGAGAACGAGGTGGCGTTCTCCAGCAGCTCGGCGAGCAGGTGCACGAGGTCGTTGACGACCCGGCCGGCCACCTCGGTCTGCGGAACGGCGTTGAGCTCGATCCGCTCGTACTGCTCCACCTCGGAGGCCGCGGCACGCAGCACGTCGACCAGCGGGACCGGCCGCGTCCACCGGCGCCCCGGCTCCTCACCGGCGAGGACCAGGAGGTTCTCACCGTTACGGCGCATGCGGGTGGCGAGGTGGTCGAGCTTGAAGAGCGAGGACAGCTGGTCCGGGTCGGCCTCGCGGGACTCCAGCTCGGAGATCAGCGACAGCTGGCGCTGGATCAGGCCCTGGCTGCGGCGCGAGAGGTTGGTGAACATCGCGTTGACGTTGCCCCGCAGCAGCGCCTGCTCGGAGGCGAGGCGGACCGCCTCGCGGTGCACGTCGTCGAAGGCCGCGGCCACCCGGCCGATCTCGTCCCGGCTGTGCACACCGACCGACTCGACGGAGGTGTCCACGTCCTGCGGGTCGGACTCCGACAGCTGCTTGACCAGCTCGGGCAGCCGGTCCTGGGCGACCTTCTGCGCGGTGTCCTGCAGCCGGCGCAGCGAGCGGACCATGGACCGCGCCACGACGAACGCGCCGACCAGCGAGACGCCGAGGACGAGCAGGATCACCGCACCATTGATGATCGCGTCCTGCGTGGCCTCGTTGCGCAGCTCGCGGGACTTCTGCTCCATCTCGGACAGCAGCGTGGTCTCGATCCGCGACATCTCGTCGATCTTGACGGTGTCGGAGTCGTACCAGTCGAGGTAGCGGTAGTCCTGGCTGCGGATGCCGGAGCCGCTGGCGAAGGCGCGGTGCGCGAAGGCGACCGCGGCCTTGATCTCGTCGTTGTTGCCGTCCAGACCGCGGGTGAGCGCGCCGGCGTTGTTGGCGTAGATCTGCTGGAAGCGGTCGCGCGCCGCCTTCTCGCTGTCCTCCGCGTTACGGCCTGCCAGCCGGTCGTTGGAGGAGAGCTCCGGGCCGCCCTTGTGGGCGAGGCCGGAACTGACCAGGGCGCGCTGGATCGACGCGTACTCCTTGGCCGACGAGAACGCGGCCAGCGCACGGGTCGAGCGGATCATCTCCGGGTTGCTGGTCGCCTGCGCCATGTCCTGGGAGAGCGACAGCAGCGAGTTGATCAGCTGGTTGTAGCTGGTGATGGTCCGCGCGGCGTTGCCCTCGTCCTTGTAGGCGTTGGCCCGGATCTCGTTGAGGGTGTTGAGCTGGCGGGTGATCTCCAGAACGGTCGCCCGGACACCGGCCATCGTGGCGTCCTGGCCCCGGATGTCGTCGGTGGCCTGGTTGAACGACAGCTTGGCGCGGTCGGTCGACTCGCGGGGCGCGACGACGTTCGCGTCGTCCTTGGCGTTGCCGGTGCCGGCCAGCGGACCGGCCGACTTGTCCCGCTCCACCTGCAACGCGTCGGCGAGCTCGGTCGCCTGCCGGGTCATCTCGGTGAGCAGCTGCATCTTGTCCAGCTGGTCGATGTTCTCCAGCTGGGTGCCGATACGCATGCCGCCCAGCGTGGTCGCGGCGACGACGGGCAGCGCGAGCAGGGAGACCAGGCGGGTGCTGATCCGCCAGTTGCGCAGCGCTATTCGCGAGCCGGGCCCGGTGGGGCCGTTCGGGGCCTTGGACCGGCCGCTGTCCGCGGCGTCGCCGCCCGGCGCCTGGCCGCCCCCGTCGGCGGGCAGTGTGCCCCCGGCGGAACCGTTGCTCTGGGCGCGCTGGGGCGAGGAGCCGCGGTCGGTTCCGCCGCGGAGCTCCGGGTCCGCCGCAGCGCTGCCATCCCTCTTGAAACGTCCCTGCACTAGCGTCGCAACCTCTGGACCAGGCGTCCCACCTCAGCAGGACGGTGTCGAGTCGTATGGGAGACCGCTGAGTCCCCCCAATGGCGGTCGTGATGACCGGCGGGCTGCCCCCTCTGGCCGAGAGAGCGGCACCACCGCGCGGCGCCACTTTGCGCCCTGCGCGCCGGCTGAAACGTGCGGCGGTCCGTGGAATTCCAGCACAGTGCCGGATCTCCAACAAGAGCGGTGCCGGCCGCTGTGACATGGATGACGCAATGTAGGGAGTGCGTCACGACTCGTAGAGACTCCTGTGGTAGATAACGGACTTTTGCCCGCGAGTCGTTCGCCTCCGCCGGCTGTCCCAGGTGCGGTGATCGGGAGCGGAACGTTCGCTTCAATCCGCCATTGTCCGATTCGCCCAAGGATGTTGATCAAGGGAAATGCGGCATTTGTCGCACAGTTCGTGAGCAAACTCACAGGAAGATCGTTGAGTTCCCCGCCGCACGGCAGGGAATAGCGCGCATAGCCTGTCGCTTTACACAGTTGCCGGAAACGACAAGATGGGTTTCCGCAACCCCTATTCCGACCTTTGACAATCGCGAGGCATGAAGCAGTGAAGACGACGATGATGTTCCGCAACATAGCCAATCCGCGGCGCACCACCCTGGCCCACCTCACGGACGCCGACGAGCTCGGCGCCGCCCCCGAGGTACCGGAGCACACCGTCGAGCTGCCCCAGCAGACCGCCAACCCCCGCCGCACCGTCCTGATGGACGCGCCCGGGCAGGGTGCCCCGGCGTAATCGCGCCGCGGCCGGGCCATGGCAGGCGGCGCGTCCCGAAACGGGGGCGATAGCCTGGAGTGTCAACTCCGGCCAGTGATCAATGAGGGGCAGCGGCACCCGTGCGCATCGCCAGATTCTCCATCGACGGCAACGTCGGCTTCGGCGTCCTCGAAGGCGACGAACTCGACGTCATCAAGGGGCATCCCTTCGCGGAATTCGAGCGCTCGGGGCAGAAGGTCCCCCTCGCCAAGGTCCGGCTGCTGCCGCCCGTGCTGCCCAACAAGGTCGTGGCCATCGGCCGCAACTACGCCGAGCACGCCGCCGAGCTGGGCAGCGAGGTCCCGGACGTGCCGGTCGCCTTCTTCAAGCCGTCCACCTCGGTGATCGGCCCCGGCGACCCCATCGCGTACCCCTCCTTCTCCCAGGAGGTGCACCACGAAGCGGAGCTCGCCGTGGTCATCGGCCGGATGTGCCGCGAGGTGCCCCGCGAGCGCGTCAAGGACGTCATCCTCGGCTACACCTGCGCCAACGACGTCACCGCGCGCGACGTCCAGCGGCGCGAGGACCAGTGGGCCAGGGCCAAGGGCTTCGACAGCTCCTGCCCGCTCGGCCCCTGGGTCGAGACGGAGCTCGACCCGAGCGATCTGACCATCCAGTGCACGGTCAACGGCGAGCAGCGCCAGCTCGGCCGCACCAGTGACATGGTCCGCCCGATCGAGGACCTGATCGTCCACATCACCGAGGCGATGACGCTGCTCCCCGGCGACGTCGTCCTCACGGGCACCCCGGCCGGGGTCGGCCCCCTCAACGTCGGCGACGAGGTCGCCGTCACCATCGAAGGCATCGGCACTCTCACCAACAAGGTGATCAAGCGTGGCTAACGCGACCCCCGTCCGCGTCCGTTTCTGTCCCTCCCCGACCGGTAACCCCCATGTCGGCCTGATCCGTACCGCCCTGTTCAACTGGGCCTACGCACGCCACAACAAGGGCACCCTGGTCTTCCGCATCGAGGACACCGACGCGGCCCGCGACTCCGAGGAGTCCTACAACCAGCTGCTGGACTCGTTCCACTGGCTCGGCTTCGACTGGGACGAGGGCCCCGAGGTCGGCGGCCCGCACGCGCCGTACCGCCAGTCCCAGCGGATGGACCTCTACAAGGACATCGCCGACAAGCTCCTCGCCGCCGGGTACGCCTACCCCTGCTACTGCACCACCGAGGAGCTCGACGAGCGCCGCGACGCCGCCCGCAAGGCCGGCCGGCCCTCCGGCTACGACGGCAAGTGCCGCGAGGTGAGCGCCGAGCAGAAGGCCGCCTACGAGGCCGAGGGCCGCAGCTCCATCATCCGCTTCCGGATGCCCGACGAGCCGATCACCTTCACCGACCTGGTGCGCGGCGAGCTGACCTTCACCCCGGAGAACGTCCCGGACTACGGCATCGTCCGCGCCAACGGCGCCCCGCTGTACACCCTGGTCAACCCCGTCGACGACGCCCTGATGGGGATCACCCACGTGCTGCGCGGCGAGGACCTGCTCTCCTCCACCCCCCGCCAGATCGCCCTCTACCGGGCGCTGATCGAGCTGGGCGTGGCGAAGGAGATCCCGGCCTTCGGCCACCTCCCGTACGTCATGGGCGAGGGCAACAAGAAGCTCTCCAAGCGCGACCCGCAGGCCTCCCTCAACCTCTACCGCGACCGCGGCTTCCTCCCCGAGGGCCTGCTCAACTACCTTGCGCTGCTCGGCTGGTCCTTCTCGGCCGACCAGGACATCTTCTCGGTCTCCGACCTGATCGAGAAGTTCGACATCGCGGACGTCAACGCCAACCCGGCCCGCTTCGACCTGAAGAAGGCCGAGGCGATCAACGCCGACCACATCCGGCAGCTGGACGTCCAGGACTTCGTCAAGGCCTGCGCGCCCTGGCTGAAGGCCCCCTTCGCCAACTGGGAGCCCGAGGACTTCGACGAGGCCGCCTGGCAGGCCATCGCCCCGCACGCGCAGACCCGCCTCACCGTCCTGTCCGACATCACCGCCAACGTCGACTTCCTCTTCCGCAAGGAGCCGGTCGAGGACGAGGCGTCATGGACGAAGGCGATGGGCAAGGGCGACCCGGTCGCCCTCCTGACCACCGCCCGCGCCAAGCTGGCGGCCGCCGACTGGACCGCGGGCCCCGAGCCCCTCAAGGAGGCCGTCCTGGCCGCCGGCGAGGAGCACGGCCTCAAGCTGGGCAAGGCCCAGGCCCCCGTCCGGGTGGCGGTCACCGGCCGCACGGTCGGCCTGCCCCTCTTCGAGTCCCTCGAGGTCCTCGGCAAGGAGCGCACGCTCGCCCGCATCGACGCGGCGCTGGCCAAGCTGGCCGGCTGACCCGTACGCGCCCCACGGGCCCGGACGCCGCACGGCGTCCGGGCCCGTGGCGCACCCGGACCGCTCCGCTAGATTGCCGCCATGCCCATCCGCGCCGTCCTGTGGGACATCGACGACACCCTCTTCGACTACACCGGGTCCGACCGCACCGGCGCGCTGCGCCACCTGAGGGCGGAGGGGCTGCTGGCCGCGTACGGCGGCGAGGAGGCGGCGCTGGCCCGCTGGCGCGACGCCATGGAGACCGAGTTCGCCCGCTTCCTCGCGGGCGAGGTGGGGTTTCTCGACCACCGCAGGGGACGCGCCCGGACGTTTCTGGGCACCGAGCTGACCGACGACGAGGCAGACGCCTGGTTCGCCCGGTACAGAGCGCACTACGAAGCGTCCTGGGTGCTCTTCCCGGACTCGGCGCCCGCCCTGGAGGCGCTGGCGCCGCTGGTCCGCCAGGCGGTGCTGTCCAATTCCTCCACCGCCAACCAGGAGCGCAAGCTGGCCGCGCTGGGCATCCGCGAACGCTTCGAGGCGGTGCTGTGCGCCGACGAGCTGGGGCACGCCAAGCCCGCCCCGGAGGCGTTCACGGGCGCCTGCGAGGTGCTCGGCCTCCCGCCCGGCGAGGTCGTCTACGTCGGCGACCGGCTCGACATCGACGCACTGGGCGCCCGGGACGCCGGGCTGACCGCCGTATGGCTGGACCGTACGGGCACCGGAGAGGGGCTGCCACCGGGCGTGCGGCGCATCGCGAGCCTGGCGGAGCTCCCCGAGCTGTTGCGCGGAGTTATCGGTTTTGGAGCCCCGTCCACGATCGGGTAATGTTCTTCCTGCGCCGCCCGAGAGGGCCGAAAGGTCCGGCCGGAAGGCGCGGATCAAATCAAGCCCCCCGCGGGGGGTTGCGCTTTGATGGCCTATGGTGTAATTGGCAGCACGACTGATTCTGGTTCAGTTAGTCTAGGTTCGAGTCCTGGTAGGCCAGCTCGCAGAGCTCATCTGCAAAGCCCCCGTTGTGTAGCGGCCTAGCACGCTGCCCTCTCAAGGCAGTAGCGCCGGTTCGAATCCGGTCGGGGGTACAGATCCTTCCCAGGGAGACAGTCCGGGTCGCACCCGCTGCCTCTCATGCAGGATCGCTAGGGCCCCCGTTGTGTAGCGGCCTAGCACGCCGCCCTCTCAAGGCGGTAGCGCCGGTTCGAATCCGGTCGGGGGTACTGGTCTAAACCACCATGGGCTATGGTGTAATTGGCAGCACGAGTGATTCTGGTTCATTTAGTCTAGGTTCGAGTCCTGGTAGCCCAGCGCAGCGTGTCCTCGTGACAAGCTCAACTGCAGGAAAACTTGCCCCCGTTGTGTAGCGGCCTAGCACGCCGCCCTCTCAAGGCGGTAGCGCCGGTTCGAATCCGGTCGGGGGTACAGAGAAGAAGGCCCCCCGCGTCGAGCGGGGGGCCTTCTCGCGTTCAACCGCCGGTGCCGAAGCGCCGGTTGGACTCCTCCGCCTCCGCCAGGCGGCGCAGGCTCAGCAGCACGGGCTCGTACAGCACCGTCAAGGCCACGGCCGCCTCCACCTGCTCCTCCGGCGTCGGGAACTCCTCGACCAGATCCAGGTCGAAGACGGCCAGCTGCTCCGCCTGGCGGGCGTACGGCAGCAGATGCGCGGTGTCGCAGGCGTAGCCGAGGCGGTGCAGCGCCGCGATGGCGGTGACGAGCATGCCGAAGGGGCGGGAGGCGTCCGTGACGTCGCGGCTGAAGCGCCAGTCGAGGAGTTTCAGCAGCTCGGTGGCGGTGCGCCGGGCGGCGGCGGTCGCGGGGTCCGCCTCGTCCGCCTCCGGGCCGTGGGGGAGTGCCTGGACGGCCGCGCCGAGCCGGTGGTGGTGATTGAGCGAGTCGTCCTCGATGGCGGTCAGCACGTCGCGGGCGGTGGTCACCGGGATCCGGCCGACCTGGATCAGGGCCCGTACCAGCCGCAGCCGGCGCAGATGCTCCTCGCCGTACTCGGACTGGGTGGCGGTGATCCGGCGGCCCGGCGGCAGCAGCCCCTCGCGCAGGTAGTACTTGATCGTGGGGGTGGAGACCCCGCTGCGTTCGCTCAGCTCCGCCAGTCGCACCGCGCTTGCGCCCTTCCTCGTCGGTTTCCCGTGTTCCGGGTTCCCCTTGCGCCCCATGTTGGAGAGTGGCACTATCCAAGCATGGATAGTGAGGCTATCCAACGTGTCCAGGGGGTTGTCATGAGCGGTAAGCCGGTACAGGGACGGATGACGGCGGACGGCGACGGGGAGGTGGTGGTCTTCCTCATCGGGATGCGGGTCAACAGCTGGTGGGCGGTGCGCAGTTGGCTGCCGGTGTTCCTGGCGATGCCGCGGATGCTCAAGGAGCTGCAGAAGGAGAAGGGGCGGGGGCTGCTCGGGATCCGGCCCCTGCCGGGCCTGCGGTGCTTCGGCATGCTGCAGTACTGGGAGTCGACGGAGAAGCTGCTGGCCTACGCCGGTGACCAGGGCGGTGAGCACCGGCCGGCCTGGGCGGCGTACAACCGGCGGGCGCGGGCGGGCCGCGACAGGGTCGGCATCTGGCACGAGACCTATGCCGTCCCGGCGGGCTCGTACGAGAGCATCTACGCCAACATGCCGCCCGTCGGCCTGGGGGCGGTCCGCGGAGTGGTGCCGGTCGGGCGCCGCGGGGAGCGGGCGGCGGCGCGGCTGGCGGCCTGACCTGCGGGGAGCAGGCCCCGCGCAGTGATTCCGGCCTGCGAAGACGCCCCGGCCCCGTACGGACGATCCGTACGGGGCCGGGGTGCCGCCGTCAGCCGTTGCGCCGCAGGCCCTCGGAGAGGCGGGCGGCGGCGTCGATGACCGCCTGGGCGTGCATCCGGCCCGGGTGGCGGGTCAGCCGCTCGATCGGTCCGGAGACCGAGACGGCGGCCACCACGCGGTTGGAGGGGCCGCGTACGGGGGCGGAGACGGACGCCACGCCCGGCTCGCGCTCGCCGATCGACTGGGCCCAGCCGCGGCGCCGTACGCCGGACAGGGCGGTGGCCGTGAAGCGGGCGCCCTGCAGGCCGCGGTGCAGCCGCTCGGGCTCCTCCCAGGCCATCAGGATCTGGGCGGCCGAGCCCGCCTTCATGGGGAGTGTGGAACCGACCGGGACGGTGTCCCGCAGTCCGGACAGCCGTTCCGCCGCCGCCACGCAGATACGCATATCGCCCTGCCGGCGATAGAGCTGGGCGCTCTCGCCCGTCACATCGCGCAGGTGGGTGAGCACCGGTCCGGCCGTGGCCAGCAGGCGGTCCTCGCCGGCCGCCGCGGCCAGCTCGGAGAGCCGCGGGCCCAGGATGAACCGGCCCTGCATGTCCCTCGCCACCATCCGGTGGTGTTCCAGAGCCACGGCCAGCCGGTGGGCCGTGGGTCGTGCAAGCCCTGTCGCCGCGACCAGCCCGGCGAGGGTGGCCGGACCGGACTCCAGGGCACTCAAAACCAGAGCTGCCTTGTCGAGAACGCCGACGCCGCTAGAGTTGTCCATGCAACGATACTTGCGTCTCACACTGTGAAACGCAAGTTCAATTTTCCAGGGAAGTCGTCAGGCTGTAGGTGTGGCCCTCGACCAGGGCCCGGCGTCGCGCCCGCCAAGGGGATTTCCGTGGGCACCGCGCATGGACGAGCAAGGCCGGCACAGCGGCCGGCCGGAGGGAAAGCGATGGGACGGACACTCGCGGAGAAGGTCTGGGACGACCATGTCGTCCGGCGCGCGGAAGGCGAGCCCGACCTCCTCTTCATCGATCTGCACCTGCTGCACGAGGTCACCAGCCCGCAGGCGTTCGACGGCCTCCGCAAGGCCGGCCGCCAGGTGCGCCGCACGGACCTGACCATCGCCACCGAGGACCACAACACTCCGACCCTCGACATCGACAAGCCGATCGCCGACCCGGTCTCGCGCACCCAGCTGGAGACGCTGCGCAAGAACTGCGCCGAGTTCGGTGTCCGGCTGCACCCGCTGGGCGACGTCGAGCAGGGTGTTGTCCACGTCGTGGGACCGCAGTTGGGACTGACCCAGCCCGGCACCACCGTGGTCTGCGGTGACAGCCACACCTCCACCCACGGAGCCTTCGGCGCCCTGGCGTTCGGCATCGGCACCAGCCAGGTCGAGCACGTCCTGGCCACCCAGACGCTGCCGCTGGCCCCCTTCAAGACCATGGCGATCACCGTCGACGGCGAGCTGCCCGAGGGCGTCACCGCCAAGGACCTGATCCTGGCGATCATCGCCAAGATCGGCACCGGCGGCGGTCAGGGCTACGTCCTGGAGTACCGCGGCTCGGCCATCGAGAAGCTGTCGATGGAAGCCCGGATGACCATCTGCAACATGTCGATCGAGGCGGGTGCGCGGGCGGGCATGATCGCCCCCGACCAGACCACCTTCGACTACCTCCAGGGCCGTGATCACGCCCCCGAGGGCGGGGACTGGGACGCCGCGGTCGCGTACTGGAAGACCCTGCGCACCGACGACGACGCGGTCTTCGACGCCGAGGTGCGCATCGACGCCGCCGAGCTGTCGCCGTTCGTCACCTGGGGCACCAACCCCGGCCAGGGCGCGCCGCTTTCGGCGAGCGTCCCCGACCCGGCTTCGTACGAGGACGCCTCGGAGCGGTTCGCCGCCGAAAAGGCCCTGGAATACATGGGGTTGACGGCGGGTCAGCCGCTGCGCGAGATCACCGTGGACACCGTCTTCGTAGGTTCGTGCACCAACGGCCGCATCGAGGACCTGCGCTCCGCGGCCGCGATCCTGGACGGCCGCAAGGTCGCCGACGGGGTGCGGATGCTGATCGTTCCCGGCTCGGTCCGGGTCTCCCTGGAGGCCGTCGCCGAGGGGCTGGACAAGGTGTTCACCGCGGCGGGCGCCGAATGGCGGCACGCGGGCTGCTCGATGTGTCTGGGCATGAACCCCGACCAGCTGGCGCCCGGTGAGCGCTCCGCGTCCACCTCCAACCGCAACTTCGAGGGCCGCCAGGGCAAGGGCGGTCGTACGCACCTGGTCTCGCCGCAGGTCGCCGCCGCGACGGCGGTTCTCGGCCATCTGGCCTCACCGGCCGACCTGTCCGACGCCGACGTCGCCACGCCCGCGGGAGTCTGAACCATGGAAGCTTTCACCACCCACACCGGCCGGGCCGTCCCGCTGCGCCGCAGCAACGTCGACACCGACCAGATCATCCCGGCCCACTGGCTGAAGAAGGTCACCCGTGACGGGTTCGAGGACGGGCTGTTCGAGGCCTGGCGCAAGGACCCGGAGTTCGTCCTCAACCAGCCGCAGTACAAGGGCGCCACGGTGCTGGTCGCCGGGCCCGACTTCGGCACCGGATCCTCGCGTGAGCACGCCGTCTGGGCGCTGCAGAACTACGGCTTCAAGGCCGTCATCTCCTCGCGCTTCGCGGACATCTTCCGCGGCAACTCCCTCAAGAACGGCCTGCTGACGGTGGTCCTTCCGCAGGAGACCGTGGACCGGCTGCAGACGCTGCTGGAGGCCGACCCGGCCGCCGAGGTGACCGTCGACCTGGTGGACCGGCAGGTCCGCGCGGAGGGTGTCACCGCCGACTTCGAGCTGGACGAGAACGCTCGTTGGCGTCTGCTGGAGGGGCTGGACGACATCAGCCTCACCCTTCGGGAGGAGTCGTCCATCGTGGCGTACGAGGCGAACCGGCCGTCGTTCAAGCCGCGTACGATGGAGGTCTGACCTCGGGTTTTATGGCTCAAAGCCATATTGCGTACGATGCGCCCCCTGTGCAGTTGGCAGGGGGCGCATCTGCTTGTCCAGGCGGCCGTTGAGGCCCCGTGAAGCGACAACTCGCCGCAGATGGCACAATTAGCGCATGGAACGCGACGACCAACTCAAGCTCTACGGTCTCGTCGCCGACCGGCTCAAGGACGCACACGCAAGAGTGCGGACACTGCAAGTCCCGGAGGGCGTACGGATGGCGCTGACCCGGAAGCTGCTCGTCATCACGGCCGCGGCTAAACACGATCTTGCGGACGCGGCAAGGCGTCTGGAGTGGTTCATGGAAGACCTCGACGAAGGTCGTTATCCCGAAGATGTGCACGCCGACGGAAGTCCGTGAAGGTCGAGTTCGTTGCGGCACAAGGGTGATTAGCCCGTTTCGTGTTTGATTTGCGGTATATATCTGCCTAACGTGCGAAAAAGCTTGGAAACTTTCGTTCCAGCAATGTCTCCGAAGGGGAAGACGTGAACAAGGCGCAGCTCGTAGAAGCCATTGCCGACAAGCTCGGCGGCCGCCAGAACGCCGCGGACGCCGTCGACGCAGTTCTGGACGCAATCGTCCGTGCAGTTGTCTCCGGCGACCGAGTTTCGGTCACCGGATTCGGCTCGTTCGAGAAGGTCGACCGTCCGGCCCGCTACGCCCGTAACCCGCAGACGGGTGAGCGCGTCCGGGTCAAGAAGACCTCGGTTCCGCGATTCCGCGCCGGTCAGGGCTTCAAGGACCTGGTGAGCGGCTCGAAGAAGCTCCCCAAGGGCGGCGAGGTCGCCGTCAAGAAGGCCCCCAAGGGCAGCCTGACCGGCGGTGCGGCCATCAAGAAGGCCGCCGCGAAGAAGGCCACCGCCAAGAAGGCCGCCGCGAAGAAGGCGACCACCGCCAAGAAGGCCGCGGCGAAGAAGACCACCACGGCGAAGAAGGTCACCGCCAAGAAGACGACGGCGAAGAAGACCACCGCCAAGAAGGCCGCCACCGCCAAGAAGGCGGCCCCGGCCAAGAAGGCCACCACCGCCAAGAAGGCCACGGCGAAGAAGACCGCCCCCGCCAAGAAGGCGACGGCGAAGAAGGCGCCCGCCAAGAAGACCACCGCCCGCAAGACCACGGCGAAGAAGACCACCGCCCGCAAGCGGTGAGCAGCAGCGGCGACGCCATGCGTCGGGCCGGTCTCCCTCCGGGGAGCCCGGCCCGCGCTGCGTTCGGGCGCCGTCTAGGCTCTCTGCCATGCAGGCCACCGCGTATACGTACGACTCCGAGACCCGTTCCGGCAGTGTGCTGCTGGACGACGGCACCCCGCTGCCCTTCGACGCGGCGGCCTTCGACGCCGGCGGGCTGCTGCTGCTGCGGCCCGGTCAGCGGGTCCGGATCGAGGTCAGCGGGGAAGGCGACGCCCGGCACATCGACCTGATCACGCTCCAGACGCTCTGACCCGCGGCTCGGCGCGCGGTGCCTGGAGCGCCGTGTGCGGGCCCACGCCCAGCGCCAGCGCGGCCAGCAGATCCTCTGCGGTGTCCACGTCCCGGCGTACCGAAGGCACGTCCGGCACGACGATCTCCCGCGCCCCGGATGCCAGGTGACGGGCCCGCGACGCACCGCCGAATGCCGGCTCCAATTCCACTCCGGAAGTCGCCGTCAGAAGTGTTGTCCCGATATCCGACGCATCCGCGAGAAATGCACGGGGAAATAGCGAAGCGGAATGGAGCACCAGTTCCAGCTCGGCCGCGCGCAGTGCCGGAAGGTCGGCGTTCAGCGCGGCGACCGCCGCACCCGGGCGACGCGCCCGGACCACGCTCGCTCCATGGGCCAGCGCCGCGTTGAGGCCGCGCGCCGGTGTGTCGGGCACGATCCGCGCCCCCAGGGCCGCCAGGCGCTCCCCGGCCACCGGATCGTCCGTGACAACCGCCACATCCCGCACGTACCCGCAGGCCAGCGCCGCTGCCACGGTGTCCAGGGCGAACGCGAGGGCGAGGCGGGGCCGGACTTCCTCACCGGCCGCCCCCGAGAGCCTGCTCTTGGCCCGCACCAGCGGTTTCAGCGGTACGACCAGGCTCCAGGCCGCCTCTGCTGCGCCATCTGCTCCGTCTCTTCGCATCGGCGCCATTCTCACCTGCTGCCGCCGCTCTCCGGGAGCGCCGGGGTTACGGTGTCCTCGACAGAGCGGGTACCTGGGGCGACACTTGTGCGGCTGCCGGCCGCCCGCAGCAGCTTCGCAGGTCCCACAAGGAGGGTGTCCCAGTGTCCCGCCGCAGAATCGGCTTCTGGTACCGCTTGGCCGCGGTCATCTGCAAACCGCCGCTCTTGGTTCTGTTCAAGCGGGACTGGCGGGGAATGGAGCACATTCCGGCCGACGGCGGTTTTATCACCGCGGTCAACCACAACTCGTATCTTGATCCGCTCTCGTATGCGCACTATCAGTACAACACCGGGCGGGTCCCCCGATTCCTCGCCAAGGCCGGACTCTTCAAGAGCGGCTTTGTCGGCCTGATGATGCGCGGCACCGGACAGATCCCCGTCTACCGGGAAACCACCGACGCGGCCACCGCGTTCCGCGCCGCCGTCACCGCCATCCACAAGGGCGAATGCGTCGCCTTCTACCCCGAGGGCACCCTCACCCGCGACCCGGAGCTGTGGCCCATGCAGGGCAAGACCGGTGCGGCGCGGGTGGCGTTGCTGACGAAGGCGCCGGTCATCCCCGTCGCGCAGTGGGGCGCCAACGACGCGATGCCGCCCTACGCCAAGGAGAAGAAGGTCCAGCTCTTCCCGCGCAAGACCCTGCGGGTCAAGGCCGGACCGCCGGTCGACCTGAGCGCGTACTACGACCAGGAGCCGACCGCCGAGGTGCTGCGCGCCGTCACCGACCGCATCATGTCCGCGATCACCGAGCAGCTCGCCGAGCTCCGCGGCGAGGCGGCGCCGGCCGAACCGTACGACTGGCGCAAGGCGATCGCCCAGGAGCGCCGCGCCGCCCGGGAAGCCGCCAAGGCCGACCGGGCCGCCGCGGCCGCCCGCACCGCCGCCGAGCCGGCCGTCGCCACCGAAGGCGCCGTCGCCCCGCAGCAGGCCCGAAGCACCCAGCAGGCACAGGAGGATGAAGGCAAGTGACGCGCTGCGCCGTCTACGGCACGGGGTCCTGGGGCACCGCATTCGCGATGGTGCTGGCCGACGCGGGATGCGAGGTGACCCTGTGGGGGCGCCGCGCCGCCCTGGTCGACGCCATCAACAGCGGCCGCACCAACCCCGACTACCTGCCGGGGGTCGAGCTCCCCGCGTCCGTACGGGCCACCACCGACCCCGCACAGGCGGCACACGACGCGGAGTTCACCGTGCTGGCCGTCCCGTCCCAGACGCTGCGCGGCAATCTCGCCGAATGGGCGCCCCTGCTGCCCGCCGACACGATCCTCGTCTCCCTGATGAAGGGCGTCGAACTGGGTACGGCCAAGCGCATGAGCGAGGTCATCGAGGAGGTCGCCAAGGCCCCCGCGGAGCGCGTCGCCGTGCTGACCGGTCCCAACCTCGCCAAGGAGGTCGCGGCGCGGCAGCCCGCCGCCGCGGTCATCGCCTGCACCGACGAGTCGGTCGCCCGGCGTCTGCAGACCGCCTGCCACACCTCGTACTTCCGCCCGTACACCAACACCGACGTGGTGGGCTGCGAACTGGGCGGCGCGGTCAAGAACGTCATCGCGCTGGCCGTCGGCATCGCCACCGGCATGGGCCTGGGCGACAACGCCAAGGCGTCCCTGATCACCCGCGGACTCGCCGAGACCACCCGGCTCGGCCTGGCCATGGGCGCCGACGCGCACACCTTCGCGGGCCTGGCCGGCATGGGCGACCTCGTCGCCACCTGCTCCTCGCCGCTGTCGCGCAACAACACCTTCGGCACCAACCTCGGCCGCGGGATGACGCTTCAGGAGACCATCGCGGTCACCAAGCAGACCGCCGAGGGCGTCAAGTCCTGCGAATCCGTACTGGATCTGGCCCGCCGGCACGGCGTCGACATGCCGCTCACCGAGACGGTCGTGGACATCGTCCACGAGGGCAAGCCCCCGATGGTGGCCCTCAAGGAACTGATGTCACGCAGCGCGAAGTCCGAGCGCCACTAGCACCCCGAGGCGTGGTGGGCCAAGGTGGGGGCCGTTGCCGGTTGCGGCGGTACTACCCGGCGCCGCAACACTGACGCACGCTCTACCAGCAGGTACCCTCAACGCGATATGAGCAGCCAGACCTCCTCCCACAAGCCCCGCGTCGCCGTCGTGTTCGGCGGCCGCAGCTCCGAGCACGCCATCTCCGTACTCACCGCCGGAGCCGTGCTGCGCGCCATCGACCGCGAGAAGTACGACGTGCTGCCCATCGGCATCACCACCGACGGCCGCTGGGCGCTGACCGCCGACGACCCCGACCGGATGGCCATCACGGACCAGCGGCTGCCCAGCGTGGCCGAGCTCGCCGGGTCGGCCGAGGGCGCGGTGCAGCTGTCCGTCGACCCGACCAACCGCGAGGTCGTCTACAGCGAGCCGGGCTCGGTGCCCAAGGCGCTCGGCGAGGTCGACGTGGTCTTCCCCGTCCTGCACGGCCCCTACGGCGAGGACGGCACCCTGCAGGGCCTCCTGGAGCTCTCCGGTGTGCCCTACGTCGGCTCGGGCGTGCTCGCCTCCGCCGTCGGCCAGGACAAGGACTACATGAAGCGGGTGTTCACCTCCTTCGGGCTGCCGGTCGGCCCGTACGAGGTCATCCGCCCGCGGGAGTGGGACAACGACCCCGCGGCGGCCCGCAAGAAGATCGTGGACTTCGCCGCCGAGCACGGCTGGCCGCTCTTCGTGAAGCCCGCCCGGGCCGGCTCGTCCATGGGCATCAGCAAGGTCGACGACCTCGCCGGCCTGGACGAGGCGATCGAGGAGGCCCGCCGGCACGACCCCAAGATCCTGGTGGAGTCGCTGCTGCGCGGCCGGGAGATCGAATGCGGGGTGCTGGAGTTCGAGGACGGCCCGCGGGCCAGCGTCCCGGCCGAGATCCCGCCGGTCACCGCGCACGACTTCTACGACTTCGAGGCCAAGTACATCGACTCGGCCACCGGGATCGTGCCCGCCCCGCTGACCGCCGAGGAGACCGCCAAGGTCCGGGAACTGGCCGTCGCGGCCTTCGAGGCGGCCTCCTGCGAGGGCCTGGTGCGCGCGGACTTCTTCCTGCAGGAGAACGGCGAGTTCGTGATCAACGAGATCAACACGCTCCCCGGGTTCACGCCCATCTCCATGTACCCGCGGATGTGGCAGGAGAGCGGCGTGAGCTACCCGGAGCTGATCGACCGGCTCCTCCAGGCCGCGCTGCAGCGCTCGACGGGGCTGCGCTAGACGCCCTTCGGGACGGTCTTGCGCACGGCGCCCGCGAGGTCGGTGAGGACATCGACCTCGGGGGCGTACTTCCCCGGGACGGTCACCTCGACATAGGCCTTGCGCAGCACGGTCGTGAAGCGGTAGCCGTCGTCCTGCTTCTCGAAGAGCCATTCGACGCCGTTGACTTCCGCCGCGTCGGCCTGGGGGTTGTAATGTTCACTCCCGTACGTCAGGACGTCGGGCTTCGGCACCCCGCAGCGCAGTTTCACGGCAGGATCGCCCCATATGGCAGTGAAGTCGGAGACGGGCTCGGCGCCACGCCGCTTCAGCCCGTCCAGGGTCCGCGGCAGTTCCCTGTGGAGCGCCCGGCAGTGCCGCGCCGCCTCACCCTGGGGTGAGGGGGCGGCCACGTCCCCGGAGGACGAACAGCCCACCGCGGCGAACAGCACGGTGAGCAGCGGCGGGGCCAGGTACCGGCGACGTGCACAGATCACCCGGCCGAGCATACGGGGGAGCTACAGATGAACGACCGGACAGGTGAGGGTGCGGGTGATGCCCTCCACTTGCTGGACCTTCGCGACCACCATCCGTCCCAGCTCGTCGACGGTGTCGGCCTGGGCGCGCACGATGACGTCGTAGGGACCGGTCACGTCCTCGGCCTGCAGCACACCAGGGATCTTCGAGATCACTTCCGCTACCGCCGAGGCCTTGCCGACCTCGGTCTGGATCAGGATGTAGGCCTGTACCACGGAACCTCCAGGGCGGCTACGAGGATCATGTGGGAAGAAGGGACGCCACGGTACCGCGTCACCGTGCGGAGCGGGGAGACCCGCGCGGTGAACATGGGAAGTGGGGCGCAGCCGTCAGCCACGTACGGACCGTCCGTACACATGGGAAGGGCAACAGCATGAAGGGCACCGTGGGTGAGCTGGGGGAGTTCGGGCTGATCAGGGAGCTCACCTCCCGGCTCACCTCCACTCCGGCGGTACGGATCGGGCCGGGTGACGACGCCGCGGTGGTCACCGCGCCGGACCGGAGGGTGGTCGCCAGCACCGACATCCTCCTGGAGGGCCGGCACTTCAGGCGCGACTGGTCCACGGCCTACGACGTCGGCCGCAAGGCCGCCGCCCAGAACCTCGCCGACATCGCGGCGATGGGCGCGGTGCCCACCGCGATCCTGCTCGGCCTGGTCGTCCCCGCCGAGCTCCCCGCGACCTGGCCGACCGAGCTGATGGACGGGCTGCGCGACGAGTGCCAGGTGGCCGGCGCCGCGGTCGTCGGCGGGGACGTCGTACGCGGCGACACCATCACCGTCGCCATCACCGCGCTCGGCGACCTGCGCAACCAGGAGCCGGTCACCCGGGCCGGCGCCCAGCCCGGCGACGTGGTCGCGGTGACCGGCTGGCTGGGCTGGTCCGCCGCCGGGCACGCCGTCCTGACCCGCGGCTTCCGCTCGCCGCGCGCCTTCGTGGAGGCGCACCGCCGCCCCGAGCCGCCGTACCACGCGGGCCCGGCGGCCGCCGGACTCGGCGCCACCGCCATGACCGACGTCAGCGACGGGCTCGTCGCCGACCTGGGGCACATCGCCGAGGCCAGCAAGGTCCGGATCGATCTGCGGTCCGCCGCCATCGACATCCCCTCGCAGATGTCCGACATCGGCACGGCGGTCGGCGTGGACCCGATGCAGTGGGTGCTCAACGGCGGTGAGGACCACGCGATCGTGGCCACCTTCCCGCCGGACGTGAAGCTGCCCGCCCGGTGGAAGGTCATCGGCGAGGTGCTCAACCCGTCCGCGCTGCCGCAGGTGACGGTGGACGGCGCCCCCTGGGCGAAGGCCGGCTGGGACCACTTCGGGGACAACGGGCACGCCGAGTAGATTCGGCGGTATGCGCACACCTCCACGCGTCCTGACCGTCGCCGGGTCCGACTCCGGCGGCGGCGCGGGTATCCAGGCCGACCTGAAGACGATGCTGGCGCTCGGCACCCACGGCATGAGCGTGCTGACCGCCGTCACCGCCCAGAACTCCCTGGGCGTGCAGGGGGCGTGGGAGCTGCCCGCCGAGGCCGTGCGGGCCCAGTTCCGCAGCGTCGTCGACGACATCGGCGTCCAGGCGGTCAAGACCGGCATGCTCTCCTCGGCGGAGCTCGTCGAGACCGTCGCCGAGCTGCTCGCCGGACTGCCCGTCCCGGTCGTCGTCGACCCCGTGGGGGTCTCCAAACACGGCGACGCGCTGCTCGCCGCCTCCGCACTGGACGCGGTGCGCACCAAGCTGCTGCCGACGGCCACCGTCGCCACCCCCAACCTGGACGAGGTCGCCCAGCTCACCGGCGTACAGGTCCGGGAGGAGGCCGATATGCGCCGGGCGGCCGCCGCCGTCCTGGACTTCGGGCCGCGCTGGGCGCTCATCAAGGGCGGCCACCTGCCCGCCGCGCGCGGCCGCGGGGCCGGCGGCGCCGGGGACGAGGCCGTCGACCTGCTCACCGACGGGACCGAGGAGCACTGGCTGCGCGCCCCGCGCCACGACAACCGGCACACGCACGGCACCGGCTGCACCCTCGCCAGCGCCCTCGCCGCACAGCTCGCCAAGGGGGACACCGTCCCGCAGGCCGCCGCGGCCGCCAAGGAGTACGTCACCGGGGCCCTCGCGGCCGGCTTCCGGCTGGGCGCGGGCATCGGCCCCGTCGACCACGGCTGGCGGCTGCGCGGGGAGCACTGACCGCGCTCCGGACCGACCGCGCTCCGGGAAAGGCGAAAGCCGGTCCACCACCAGGGTGGACCGGCTTCCCAAGCAACCGGTTGGGCTGCGCTACGGCTAAGGCGTCAGCGCGAGACCTTGCCGGCCTTGATGCACGAGGTGCAGGCGTTCAGCTTCTTCGGCGTGCGCCCGATCACTGCACGCACCGTCTGGATGTTGGGGTTCCAACGACGGTTGGTACGGCGATGCGAGTGCGAGACACTCTTGCCGAAGCCCGGCCCCTTGCCGCAGACGTCGCAGTTGGCAGCCACGGGTCACTCCAAAGACTTCAGATGCACTTACGGTGAAATCCCGACGAGCCGAGTGCATTGCCCGACCGGCACCGTCAGGAGAGGAAATGGCCCGATTCGCATCGGGCAACCGGAGCAGCATACAACGACCGCTCCCGTAGAACGAAACTATCACGCACCCCCGGGCCCCCGCCCCGGCCTCCCCACCCGAGCGCGGCTACTGTGCGGTGCATCCCGCGACCCAGGAGGACGACGTGCCCTACCCGCTCGACGCCGCCGCGGTCCGCTCCTGGTGCGGGCTGGCCCTGGAGGCGCTCGGCCGGGAGCGCGAGCGGATCGACGCGATCAACGTCTACCCGGTGGCCGACGGCGACACCGGCACCAATCTCTATCTGACGCTCGAATCGGCCGCCCGCGCGGTCGAGGCCGCCTTCGACGGGCACGCCTCGGCCGGTACCGCCCCCGCACTCGCCGACGCCATCGGTGCCATGGCGCACGGCGCCCTCATAGGGGCGCGCGGGAACTCCGGCACGATCGTGGCGCAGCTGCTGCGCGGGATGACCGAGGTGCTGGCGGCCGCGGGCGGCGGCCCCGACGGCTCCGCCGACGCGCTGCGGCGGGCCCTGCGCCGGGCCGCCGCATCGACGTACGAGGCCGTCGCGCACCCCGTGGAGGGCACTGTGCTGACCGTCGCGACCGCGGCGGCCGACGCCGCGGAGCGGGCCGCGGGCGAGGCGGGCGGTGCGGCCGAGGTCGCCCGCGCCGCCCACGAGGGCGCCCGCAGCGCCCTGCGGGCGACCCCGGGGCAGCTCGCGGTCCTCGGCCGGGCGGGCGTCGTGGACGCCGGCGGCTGCGGACTCGTCGCACTGCTGGGCGCGCTCGCCGACGCGCTGGGCGGGAAGGTCTCGGCGGCCCCGGTCGCCGTACGGGCCGACGCCCCGCTCCCCGAGGCCGCCGGCTGCGAGGCCGCGGTCCGCACGGCCGCGGAGGGCTGCGGGGAACCGGACGGACCGGCCTTCGAGGTGATCTACCTGCTGGAGGCCGGCGACGCCGCCGTGGCGCGGCTGCGGACCCGGCTCGACGGCCTCGGGGACTCCCTGGTGGTGGTCGGCGGGGACGGCCTGTGGAACGTCCACGTCCATGTCGACGACGCGGGCGCCGCGGTGGAGGCCGGCATCGAGGCGGGCCGCCCGTACCGGATCCGCATCACCCACTTCGGCGCCGGCACCCGCGCCAAGGAGCCGGCGATCGCGGCCCGTGCCGTGGTCGCCGTGGTGCCGGGCGCCGGGCTCGCCGGACTGTGCGCGGAAGCCGGGGCCACGCCGGTGTCCGTACGCCCCGGGGAGCCGCCGGCCAGCGGCGAGCTGGTGCAGGCGATCCGGCAGGCGCACGCCCGCGAGGTGATGCTGCTGCCCAACGACCCCGAACTGCGGCACACCGCGGCCGCCGCCGCCGAACAGGCCCGCACCGAAGGCGTACGGGTCGCGCTGATCCCCACCCGCTCCGCGGTCCAGGGCCTGGCGGCGCTGGCCGTGCACGAGCCGGGCCGCAGCTTCGACGAGGACGTGGTCGCGATGACCTCGGCCGCGGGCGCCACCCGCTACGCCGAGCTGGCCCTCGCCGAGCGGCAGTCGTGGACGATGGCAGGGGTCTGCCAGGCCGGGGACGTCCTGGGACTGATCGACGGCGATGTCGCCGTGATCGGCTCGGACCTGACCCGCACCGCGATGACGGTCCTGGACCGCATGCTGTCGGCGGGCGGAGAGCTGGTGACCCTGGTCCTCGGCGCCACGGCGCCCGGCTCCCTCGGCGAGCGGCTGGAGCGGCACGTCCGCGAGAAGCACCTCGCCGTGGACACCGTCGTCTACGAGGGCGGCCAGCACGCCGCGCCGCTGCTCATCGGCGTGGAGTGAGCGCCCCGTGCCGGTGGGTGAACCGCGATTGTCAGTGGCGTGGTGTGCAATAGACGCGTGGCTGCGCTCGACGAACCCCTGAAGAAAATCCTCGGCGGTACCACCGCGAAGGTGCTGGCCGAGCATCTCGACCTGCACACGGTCGGCGATCTGCTGCACCACTATCCGCGCCGTTACGCCGAGCGCGGCGAGCTGACCCGCCTCGCGGACCTCCCGCTGGACGAACATGTCACGGTCGTCGCGCAGGTCGCGGATTCCCGGGTGCTGAAATTCAACGCCGGCCGGGGACAGCGGCTCGAAGTGACGCTCACGGACGGCAGCGGCCGGCTCCAGCTGGTCTTCTTCGGAAAGGGCATCCACAAGCCGCACAAGGAGCTGGTGCCGGGCCGCCGGGCGATGTTCGCCGGCAAGGTCTCCGTCTTCAACCGCAAACTGCAGCTCGCCCACCCCGAATACGAGCTCCTCGACCGCGCCGACGGCGACGGGTCCGACGCGGTCAGCGCCTTCGCCAGCCAGCTGATGCCGATCTATCCGGCCTGCCAGCAGATGGCGTCCTGGAAGATCGCCAAGGCGGTCGACGCGGTGCTGCCCAGTGCCCCGGACGCCGTCGACCCGCTGCCCGAGGCGCTGCGCGAGGGCCGTTCGCTGGTCCCCCTCACCGAGGCGCTGCTCAAGATCCACCGCCCCGGGAGCAAGGCCGACATCGCCGCTGCGCGGGACCGGCTGAAGTGGGACGAGGCGTTCGTGATGCAGGTCGCGCTCGCCCGGCGCCGCCTCGCCGACACCCAACTCCCCGCCGTGGCCAGGAAGTCGGTCAAGGACGGCATCCTCGACGCCTTCGACGCCAAGCTGCCCTTCACGCTCACCGACGGCCAGCAGAAGGTCAGCCGGGAGATCTTCGACGACCTGGCGACCGAACACCCCATGCACCGCCTCCTCCAGGGCGAGGTGGGCTCCGGCAAGGCACAGCCGCTGGACGCCCTGGTGCTCACCCCGCGCGGCTTTCGCCCCATGGGGGAGATGGCCGTCGGCACGGAGGTGGTGGTGCCCAGCGGCGAGCTCGCCGTCGTGGACGGCGTCTTCCCCCAGGGGGAGCGCGAGGTGTGGCGGCTGGTGCTGTCGGACGGCAGCGCCGTCGAGTGCGATGACGAGCATCTGTGGATCGTCGCCGCCCGCGGGACGGGGGAGCGGGTGCTGACGACGCGCGAGCTGCGCGGCGATCTGCTGGGCGCCGACGGGCGCCCCAAGTGGTCCGTCCCGGGGATCGTGCCGGTGGATCTGGAGGGCGGCGGGCAGCGGCCGCTGGATCCGTACGAGCTGGGGAAGGCGCTGGCGGACAACGGGGGCCGGGTTCCGGACGCCTATCGCCACGCGCCGCTCAAGGACCGGCTGGCCGTGGTGCAGGGGCTGAGGGACGCCGGGGGTGCGTCCGCGGGTGGCGCGCAGGTGTTCCGTGCGGCGCCCGGCCCGCTGGCGGGCGATCTGGCGTGGCTGGTGCGCTCGCTGGGCGGCCGTGCCCAGCTCCTTCCCGTACGGGACGGTGCGTACGACGTCCACATGGCGCTCCCGGACGCGGCGTCCGGCGGCGGGGTGGGCCTGCGCCGCACCATCCACGCCATCGAGCACATCGGCCGCAAACCCGTCCAGTGCATCAGCGTCGCGCACCCCGACCACGCCTATGTGACCGACCACTTCACCGTCACGCACAACACCATGGTCGCGCTGCGCGCCATGCTCGGCGTGGTCGACAGCGGCGGCCAGGCCGCGATGCTCGCGCCGACCGAGGTGCTCGCCCAGCAGCACCACCGCTCGATCACCGAGATGATGGGCGAGCTGGCCGAGGGCGGGATGCTGGGCGGGGCCGAACAGGGCACCAAGGTGGTGCTGCTGACCGGCTCCATGGGGGCCGCGGCCCGCCGCCAGGCGCTGCTCGACCTGGTCACCGGCGAGGCCGGGATCGTCGTCGGCACCCATGCCCTGATCGAGGACAAGGTGCAGTTCCACGACCTGGGGCTGGTGGTCGTCGACGAACAGCACCGCTTCGGTGTCGAGCAGCGCGACGCGCTGCGCGGCAAGGGCAAACAGCCGCCGCACCTCCTGGTCATGACCGCGACGCCCATTCCGCGCACGGTCGCCATGACGGTCTTCGGCGATCTGGAGACCTCCGTCCTGGACCAACTCCCCGCCGGGCGCTCGCCGATCGCCAGCCATGTGGTGCCCGCCAAGGACAAGCCGCACTTCCTGGCGCGCGCCTGGGAGCGGGTCCGCGAGGAGGTGGCCGCCGGGCACCAGGGCTATGTGGTGTGCCCGCGGATCGGCGACGACGAGGACGAGACGGCGCCCAAGGGGGCCAAGAAGGGCGCGTCCGGCTCCAAGGGGACGGCGGCAAAGGCGAGTTCACCGGAGGACGTGGCGGAGAAGCGCCCGCCGCTCGCGGTCCTCGACATCGCCGACCAGCTCACGAAGGGCCCGCTCGCCGGCCTGCGGGTGGCGGTGCTGCACGGCCGGATGGCGCCGGACGACAAGGACGAGGTGATGCGGTCCTTCGCGGCCGGCGAGCTGGACGTCCTGGTCGCCACGACGGTCATCGAGGTGGGGGTGAACGTCCCGAACGCCACCGCCATGGTGATCATGGATGCGGACCGCTTCGGCGTCTCCCAGCTGCACCAGCTGCGCGGCCGGGTCGGCCGGGGATCGGCGCCCGGCCTGTGTCTGCTGGTCAGCGAGATGCCCGAGGCGAGCCCCGCCCGCGCCCGGCTCGCCGCCGTGGCCGGCACCCTCGACGGCTTCGAGCTCTCCCGTATCGACCTGGAGCAGCGGCGCGAGGGCGACGTCCTCGGGCAGGCGCAGTCCGGCGTCCGCTCCTCGCTGCGGATGCTCACGGTCATCGACGACGAGGAGATCATCGCGGCCGCCCGTGAGGAGGCCACGACGCTGGTCACCGCCGATCCGGAGCTGGCCGGCTATCCGGAGCTGAGGATCGCGCTGTCCGCCCTGCTGGACGAGGAGCGGGAGCAGTATCTGGACAAGGGCTGAGGGCCCAGGGGGCGGGGGAGCACGGGACGGCTGGGCAGGCGGCGGGCCCGTCGCCGGGCGGGGGAGGCCGCCCGCGCGCAGCCCGGGCGTGGGGGAGATCACTGGCGCGGGCGCCTGCCGGGCCCTTCCGCCGGGCGCCCGCCGCCGGCCGACGGAATATCGTGGAGGGCGGAGCCCGACGGGCTCCCCCTTCACCCACACCGACCACGCACCACGTAAGGACGGGGCCCATGACCCGCGTGATCGCCGGTACGGCCGGCGGCCGCCGCCTGGCCGTGCCACCGGGCAACGGCACCCGCCCGACGTCCGACCGGGCGCGCGAGGGCATGTTCTCCACCTGGGAGTCGCTCGACGGGCCGCTGGACGGCGCCCGGGTGCTCGATCTCTACGGCGGTTCCGGGGCGGTCGGCCTGGAGGCCCTCTCCCGCGGCGCCGCGCACGTCCTGCTGGTCGAGGCCGACGCCCGCGCCGTACGCACCATCCGCGACAACGTCCGCACGGTGGGCCTGCCCGGCGCCGAGGTCCGCGCCGGAAAGGCCGAGCAGACCGCCGCCGCACCGGCCCCGGGCGACCCGTACGACATCGTCTTCCTGGACCCGCCCTACGCGGTGACCGACCAGGACCTGTGCGAGATCCTGCTCACACTCCGTGGTCAGGGGTGGCTGACGGACGACGCACTCGTCACCGTGGAACGGAGCACCAGAGGCGGCACGTTCCCATGGCCGGACGGTTTTGAAGCGATCAGGGCCCGTCGCTACGGCGAGGGGACGCTTTGGTACGGTCGCGCCGCTTCGACGTCCGCCGAATCGACGTCAGCAAGCGTGTCATGACCGGATCGGAGAGCGAGGAACCCGAGTTGCGCCGCGCCGTCTGTCCGGGGTCGTTCGACCCCATCACCAACGGGCACCTGGACATCATCGCCCGTGCCTCCAAGCTGTACGACGTCGTCCACGTCGCCGTCATGATCAACCAGTCCAAGAAGGGGCTGTTCACGGTCGACGAGCGGATCGACCTGATCCGCCGGGCCACCGCCGAGTACGGCAACGTCGAGGTCGAGTCCTTCCACGGCCTGCTCGTCGACTTCTGCAAGCAGCGCGACATCCCCGCGATCGTCAAGGGCCTGCGCGCCGTCAGCGACTTCGACTACGAGCTGCAGATGGCCCAGATGAACAACGGCCTCTCGGGCGTGGAGACGCTCTTCGTCCCCACCAACCCCACCTACAGCTTCCTGTCCTCCAGCCTGGTCAAGGAGGTCGCCGCCTGGGGCGGCGACGTCTCCCACCTCGTCCCGCCGTTCGTCCTCGAAGCCCTCACCGACCGGCTGCGCAAGAAGGACTGACCCCGGTCCCCGGCGCACCGGCCGGGACGTCGACTGACGGAGCGTCAGTTGGTGTCGGGCCGCGGGCCCGTGGACGTACAGTCGACCCGTTCCGTCGTTCCAACCCCTCAGAGAGTGGCGAGTCCAAGGTGGACGTGCAGAAGAAGCTCGACGACATCGTCGCGACCGTCGGCGGCGCCCGGTCCATGCCCATGTCGGCATCGTGCGTGGTCAACCGCGCCGAGCTGCTCGCCATGCTGGAGGAGGTACGCGCGGCGCTGCCCGGCTCCCTCGCACAGGCGCAGGAGCTGCTCGGCGGGCGCGAGCAGATGGTCGAGGAGGCGCGCGCCGAGGCGGAGCGGATCATCGAGTCCGCACACGCCCAGCGCGGTTCGCTGATCTCCGACACCGAGGTCGCCCGGCAGTCCCAGGACGAGGCGGACCGGATCCTCGCGGAGGCCCGCCGGGAGGCGGAGGAGATCCGCGCCGAGGCCGACGACTACGTCGACAGCAAGCTCGCCAACTTCGAGGTCGTGCTCACCAAGACCATCGGATCCGTCGACCGCGGCCGCGAGAAGCTGCTCGGCCTCGGCTCCGGCCTCGACGACCAGGGGTACCCCGACGAGGACGGCACTGAGGCGCCCGAGCGCAGCGCCGACCCGGAGACCCTCAAGCAGCGCGCCGACATGTATGTGGACGCCAAGTTCGGGGCGTTCCAGGCCGTGCTGACCAAGACGCTGGAGGCGGTCGGCCGGGGCCGCGACAAGCTCCAGGGCGCGCGGGCGATCGACGAGCTGGGCGTGCATCTGGCGGCCCAGGGCGACGACCCGCACGCCGCCCGGCCGCAGGCCGACGCCGAGTACCTGGCCGGTCTGGCGGGCATCGGCGCCGACCAGGACCCGCAGACGCCCCAGATGCCACAGGTCCAGCCCCAGCAGCCCCAGGAGCACCAGCAGCCGCTCCAGCCCCAGCAGGGCTACTACGCGGACCCGGCGGCCTACCAGCAGCAGGACGTCTACGGCTATCAGCAGCCGCAGCAGGACCCGTACGCCCAGCAGCACCAGGACCCGTACGGCTACGACTGGCAGCAGCAGGCCCAGCAGCAGGGCTACGACCCGAACGCCTACCTCCAGCAGCAGGTGCCCCAGCAGGCGCAGCACGGCCAGCACGGCCACGCACAGGCCGGCGCGCTGGACGAGACCAGCCTCTTCGACACCAGCATGATCAACCTCGATCAGCTGCGGCAGTACGAGGAGGGCCGCCAGTAGGCGGCCCCGCAGCCGGGACCGGAGCGACCGGGAGCGGATTGGGCCTATCGGGGCCCGTCCAGTATCCTGGCTCTTCGGTCGCGCGTATGATCCGCGATCTCGGCTGCCCGGATTTCACCAAGGGAATTCGGGCGGTGCAAAAACCCCGGAGAAAGCAGGAAGCCATCAACGCCCGCCTCGACCACCGCTCCCCTCTCGTGTTCGACACACGTGAGCTGGGCCGGCGTCCCGGTGCGCTCAAGAGGGTCTCCCGCTCCGTCGAGGCCCCCCGGGACCTCGGCAACGAGGTGATCGGCGTGCCCGAGGGCGCACCGGTCGAGCTTGAGCTCCGCCTGGAGTCGGTCATGGACGGGGTGCTTGTCACAGGTACCGCCCGTGCAACCGTCGCGGGGGAGTGCGTAAGGTGTCTGGAGCCGCTGGAGCGAGAGCTCGACAGCGACTTCCAGGAGATGTTCGCCTACCCCGACGCCGACGCCAGGGTCCATGACAAGGACGCCGGCGACGACGCCGAGGACGAGGAGGACACCCTCTTCCTCGAGGACGACCTGTTCGACCTCGAACCCGTGCTGCGTGACGCGGTGGTGCTTGCACTGCCGATGCAGCCGGTGTGCCAGGACGACTGCCCGGGCCTGTGCTCCGATTGCGGAGCGCGGCTGGCGGACGACCCGGACCACCACCACGACGCCGTCGACATCCGTTGGGCGGCACTGCAGGGACTCGCCGGGACCGTCAAGGACGGCGAGAAGGACAACATGGGCGGCGCCGAAGCGGGCGTCGACGAGAAGCAGGAGAAGTAGCCGTGGCTGTTCCGAAGCGGAAGATGTCGCGCAGCAACACGCGCCACCGCCGGTCGCAGTGGAAGGCTGCGGTCCCCACCCTGGTGGCGTGCGAGCGCTGCCACGAGCCGAAGCAGCAGCACATCGCGTGCCCCGCTTGCGGCACCTACAACAAGCGCCAGGTCCTCGAGGTCTGAGCGGCTGGTGACAGGCTCTATGTCAGACGCCAACTCGACTTCCCGCACTCGCGGGGATGAACCGACTCCGGCGGACACGGCCTCGTCCCACACGCTTCTGGAAGGGCGGCTCGGGTACAAGCTCGAGTCCGCCCTTCTGGTGCGTGCGCTGACGCACCGCTCGTACGCATACGAGAACGGCGGTCTGCCCACCAACGAGCGGCTCGAATTCCTCGGGGATTCGGTGCTCGGCCTGGTGGTCACCGACACGCTGTACCGCATCCACCCCGACCTGCCCGAGGGCCAGCTGGCCAAGCTGCGGGCCGCGGTGGTCAACTCGCGTGCGCTCGCCGAGGTGGGCCGCGGCCTCGACCTCGGCGCCTTCATCCGCCTCGGACGGGGCGAAGAGGGCACGGGCGGCCGGGACAAGGCATCCATTCTCGCCGACACCCTCGAAGCGGTGATCGGCGCGGTCTATCTCGACCAGGGCCTCGACGCGGCCGGCGAGCTGGTGCACCGGCTCTTCGACCCGCTCATCGAGAAGTCCTCCAGCCTGGGCGCGGGCCTGGACTGGAAGACCAGCCTCCAGGAACTCACCGCGACCGAAGGCCTCGGAGTCCCGGAGTACCTGGTCACCGAGACCGGTCCGGACCACGAGAAGACCTTTACTGCTGCCGCCCGCGTCGGTGGTGTCTCGTACGGCACCGGCACCGGCCGCAGCAAGAAGGAGGCCGAGCAGCAGGCGGCCGAGTCCGCATGGCGCGCGATCCGCGCCGCGGCGGACGAGGCGGCAAAGGCGGCTTCGGCCGCCGAGAGCTCGGCTCCGGCCGCCGGCGACGCCTCGTCGTCGGCACACTGAATCACCGTTTCTGACCCCGTCCGCGGCGACCGCACGTCGCCCCGGACGGGGTCAGAAGTCTTTCGCGAGGAGTGCTCCGTGCCCGAGCTGCCCGAGGTCGAGGTCGTCCGCCGTGGACTGGAGCGCTGGGTCACCGGGCGCACGATCGACGCCGTCGAGGTGCGCCACCCGCGCGCGATCCGCCGGCACACGGCCGGTGCCGCCGACTTCGCGGCCCGGCTCACCGGACTGCGCATAGGCACGGCCCGGCGGCGCGGAAAGTACCTGTGGCTGCCGGTGACCGGAGGCGGCCCGGCCGCGCAGAGTGCCGCCGAGGGCATCGCCCCCCTCGTCACGCCGTCCGTCACCCACGGCCTGGCGATCCTCGCCCACCTCGGCATGAGCGGCCAGCTGCTGGTCCAGCCGCAGGGCGCCCCCGACGAGAAGCACCTGCGCATCCGCATCCGCTTCGACGACGCCCTCGGCACCGAGCTCCGCTTCGTCGACCAGCGCACCTTCGGCGGCCTGTCGCTGCACGACACCGTCCCCGGCGACGCCGAGCACCTCCCCGACGTCATCGCCCACATCGCCCGCGACCCGCTCGACCCGGCCTTCGACGACGCCGCCTTCCACGACGCGCTGCGCCGCCGCCGGACCACCATCAAGCGAGCCCTGCTCGACCAGACGCTGATCAGCGGCGTCGGCAACATCTACGCCGACGAGGCGCTGTGGCGCAGCAGGCTCCACTACGAGCGGCCGACCGCCGGCTTCACCCGCCCGCGCACCGCCGAGCTGCTCGGCCACGTACGGGACGTGATGAACGCCGCGCTCGCCGTCGGCGGCACCAGCTTCGACAGCCTCTATGTGAACGTCAACGGCGAGTCCGGCTACTTCGACCGCTCCCTGGACGCCTACGGCCGGGAGGACGAGCCCTGCCGCCGCTGCGGCACCCCCATCCGCCGCCGCCCCTGGATGAACCGTTCCAGCTACTTCTGCCCCCGCTGCCAGCGACCGCCGCGGCCGCGCCCGAACGTAGCAGTCGGATAACTCCTGCCCGCCGCGGATGTACCGCGGCGGACACCGCAGGTAAGTTCAGCGCCCATGACAGAGGACGCCGCGAGCATCGACCGGCAGCAGCTCATGGAAGAGGCGCTTGAGGAGTTCGCGTCGCGCAGCGACGAACAGCTGGACTGGATCCTCGGGATCGTCAGGCACCGCCTCGGCGCCGCCCGGCGGATGGGCGTGACCGTACCGGAGGAGCTGGCCGGCAGGGTCGCCCGGCTCTCCGCGAAGCGCGGCTGGCCGGTCGACCAGACGCAGCCCTGAGCCGGAGAGACACGGATGACCGGGCCGCCGCCCCTGTCCTTACCCCGCCCCGCGGGGACGGCCGTTCGAGGGACGCTCCGGACGGGCAGCTGAGGAAGCCGGCGGTCCGGGGCGAAGCCACCTCAGAAGCCGAAGTCCTGGGTCCACCACGGGCCGCCCGGCCCGAAGTGGGCGCCGACGCCGAGGGTCTTGTACTCGCAGTTGAGGATGTTGGCGCGGTGCCCGGGGCTGTCCATCCAGGAGTCCATGACGGACTGGGCGTTGGCCTGGCCGCGGGCTATGTTCTCGCCGCCGAGGTTGGTGACGCCCTTGTCGCGGGCGCGGTCCCAGGGCGTGTCGCCGTCCGGGTCGGTGTGGTCGAAGAAACCGCGCGCGGCCATGTCGTCACTGAATTCCTGTGCGAGACCGGCCAGTTCCCTGTCCGCGGTCACGGGGGAGCAGCCGGCCTGGGCGCGCTCCTGGTTGACCAGGGCCAGGACCTGGGCCTCCGCGGACGACGGGGCGTCCGGAGTCTTCGACGGGGTCGCGGTGCGCTCGGGCGCGGCCGAGGACGGCCGGACGCTGGGCTCGGCGGGGCGGTGCGAACCGGTCTCTTCGGCGGGGGACTTGCTGGGCCGCTGGGGCGAGGGGGACGTGGAGGGCGTCATGGGGGAGGAGGGGCGGTCGGTGCGCGGGACGGCGGGGCGGCTGCCGCCGCGGCTCGCCTGGTCCTCGGCGCGGTCGGACGGGTCCGCCGAGAGCCCGCCCATCGGCGTGGTGGCCTCCGGCAGGGCGTCGGCCCGGACCCGCTCGCCCCGACCGTCACCCGCATCGCCGTCGAACTGGCCGCCGCCGGGGATCAGTCCGGAGGCGACCGCCACGGCTCCCATCGCCACCGCCGCGGAGGCCCCGAGCAGTCCGGTGCGCACCGGCACCGGGCCGCGGCCGCGCGCCGCGCGGTGCGAACGGTGCCGTGCCGTCGCGGCGGGCGCGCCGGGCCGTGCGGCTGGCGGTGCGTCAACAGGCCCCGCACCGGGGGCTTCGGGCGCGTGGGGAGCAGAGCGTCGATGGCGGCCCATCCGCTGTCTTCCTTCCCCGGTGCAAGCACCGGCTCCACTGGAGCGGCTACCGCCGCACAGCCTTCCTCGGCGTCAAGATGACTCACCCGAACGGGTGAGCCTCGCTGTCGGGGGACTGTACGCCATGGCACAAGGGGCCGACGCGCCCGTTGAGCAATTGGCCGGTTAACGTGCACACATGAACGAGGATGTCCGTGTGACCGCGTGGGTGCGTGGTCAGGTCCAAGGCGTCGGGTTCCGCTGGTTCACCCGTGCGAACGCCCTTCGCATCGGTGAACTCGCCGGATTCGCGGTGAATCTCGGCGACGGCCGCGTCCAGGTGGTCGCGGAGGGGCCGAAGGACCGGTGCGACCAGTTGCTGGAGTGGCTGCGGACCGGAGACACGCCCGGGCGGGTCGACGGAGTCACTGAGATCTGGGCCACGCCGCGGGGCGGTTACGACGGCTTCGAGATCCGCTGACCGGGCCCTCGGGCCCCTCCGGAACGGCCCTCGCGGGCGATCTTTCCGGTGCGTCTTTGTCAGCTGCTTACGGGAGATAAGGCCTGGTGGTTGCCAACTCGGCCGACCCGTGCAAGGCTGCCGCTGTACGGATGATCTCTACGCCCCCGCGGGACCTTTCTGGGGAGTCGGCGCAGCGCCCTCGCGGCCGCGCACTCTCAGGTGCCCGAGGATACGGGGCGTGATCGTGTTGACCGTCAAACCGTTTGGTGAGACTCTGGAATCCCCGCGCACCTTAGCTGTTTGGCATTGAGTACACCAGAGAATGACAAGCACCGCGGGTGCGAATCCCTCACGACCCACACCGCTTCGGTCGGTCACTCATTGTGGAGGACCATCCATCATGGCAAAGGCGCTTCTCGGTTACGTCGGCGGCTCCGACCCCCGAGTCCTCTCCGAGATGCGACGGCTTCAGCAGCGCGTCCAAGACCTTGAATCCGAGCTTATCCGGATGCAGGCCGAAAACGACATGCTGTCCGCTGCCGCACGTCGCGACGACTCGATGCTCGACATCGACGTACCCCAGGCGGAGCCCGCGCTCACCTGACCCCAACCCCAGGGCCGGCAGGGCTGCTCGCCAGCCGCTTGAGGCACCGCTCTCTTCAAGATCTGCAAGGGACGCTTCGGCGTCCCTTCGTCGTTTCCCGGCTCGTCTTTTCCGGTATGAAATGCGAAACCGCGCGGCCACTTCAGCCGTGCCGCCGCTTCCTTACCGCATGATGTGCCCTGCGCTTTCCTCGATGAAACCGAAAATGAACGGCGCGGTATACCCGGGGGCCGTACGCGACCGGGGGCCGGACCCGGAATGTTGGGGCGGCCCGCCGAGGGGCGGCCGGTAGAGTCCAACGGCGTGCATCTCAAGAGTCTGACCCTGCGAGGCTTCAAGTCCTTCGCCTCCGCCACGACACTCCGGTTCGAGCCGGGTATCACCTGTGTCGTGGGTCCCAATGGTTCCGGCAAGTCCAATGTCGTGGACGCGCTGTCCTGGGTCATGGGCGAGCAGGGAGCCAAGTCGCTGCGCGGCGGGAAGATGGAGGACGTCATCTTCGCCGGGACGACCGGGCGCCCGCCGCTCGGCCGCGCCGAGGTCTCGCTGACCATCGACAACTCCGACGGTGCACTGCCGATCGAGTACGCCGAAGTCACCATCACCCGGATCATGTTCCGCAATGGCGGAAGCGAGTACCAGATCAACGGGGATACCTGCCGGCTGCTCGATATCCAGGAATTGCTCTCCGATTCCGGTATCGGCCGGGAGATGCACGTCATCGTCGGACAGGGGCAGCTCGACTCCGTACTGCACGCCGATCCGATGGGCCGCCGGGCGTTCATCGAGGAGGCGGCCGGCGTGCTCAAGCACCGCAAGCGCAAGGAGAAGGCGCTGCGGAAACTGGAGGCGATGAAGGCCAACCTCGCCCGTGTCCAGGACCTGACCGATGAGCTGCGCCGCCAGCTCAAGCCGTTGGGCCGGCAGGCCGCGGTGGCCCGGCGCGCCGCCGTCATCCAGGCCGATCTGCGCGACGCCCGGCTGCGGCTGCTCGCCGACGACCTCGTCACCCTGCGCGCGGCGCTGCGGGCCGAGATCGCGGACGAGGCGGCCCTCAAGGAGCGCAAGCAGGCCGCCGAGGAGCGGCTGCGCACCGCCCAGCAGCGGGAGGCGGCGCTGGAGGAGGAGGTGCGTACGCTCACCCCGCGGGTGCAGCGGGCCCAGCAGACCTGGTACGAGCTGTCGCAGCTCGCGGAGCGGGTGCGCGGCACGATCTCGCTGGCCGAGGCGCGGGTCAAGAGCGCCACGGCGGCCCCGCCGGAGGAGCGGCGCGGGCGCGACCCCGAGGACATGGAGCGCGAGGCGGCCCGGATCCGCGAGCAGGAGGCGGAGTTGACCGCCGCGCTGGACGCCGCGAGCCGGGCGCTGGAGGACACCGTCGAGCACCGCGCCGGGCTGGAGCGGCAGTTGGCGGACGAGGAGCGGCGGCTGCGGGACGTGGCGCGGGCCATCGCCGACCGGCGCGAGGGGCTGGCCCGGCTGAGCGGGCAGGTGACCGCCGCCCGCGGGCGGGCCGCCTCCGCGCAGGCCGAGATCGGGCGGCTCGCCGAGGCCCGGGACGGCGCCCGGGAGCGGGCGGCCGCCGCCCAGGAGGAGTACGAGCAGCTCAAGGCCGAGGTCGACGGGCTGGACGCGGACGACGAGGAGAGCGCGGCGGCACATGACGCGGCCCGCCGGGAGCTGGCCGAGGCGGAGGCCGCGCTGAGCGCCGCCAGGGAGGCGCTGACCGCGGCCGAGCGCAGGCGCGCCGCGACCGCCGCCCGGCATGACGCGCTCGCCCTCGGGCTGCGCCGCAAGGACGGTACGGGGGCCCTGCTGGCCGCGGCCGAGCAGCTCGGCGGGCTGCTCGGCCCGGCGGCGGAGCTGCTGACCGTCACCCCCGGCTTCGAGGTCCCGGTCGCGGCCGCCCTCGGCGCGGCCGCGGACGCCGTCGCCGTCACCGGCCCGGCCACCGCGGCCGAAGCCATCCGGCTGCTGCGCAAGCAGGACGCGGGGCGGGCGGCGATGGTGCTGGCGGACGGCGGCAGCCCGAGCGGGACGGCCCAGGGGCTGGTTCCCGGGCCCGCGCGGGCCGTGGAGGAGGGAGCGAGCGCGCAAGCCGTCGAGCCGGTGGGGGTCTCGGTGGGAGGCGGGGCCGAAAGGGCCGATGAGCCGCGTGGCGCCGGTGGTGCTGGTGGTGCCAGCGGTGGCGGTGGTGCCAGTGGTGCCGGTGGTGCCTCCGAGGTCGCCGTACACCGCGTCCCCGGACCGCGCTCCGCGCCCGTACCGGCCGGTGAACTGGTCCGGGGGCCGGCGGAGTTGACCGCCGCGGTCGCCCGGCTGCTGCGGGACGTCGTGGTGGTCGGGACGCTGGAGGACGCCGAGGATCTGGTGGCCGCGCGGCCGGAGCTGACGGCCGTGACCGGCGAGGGCGATCTGCTCGGGGCGCACTTCGCGCAGGGCGGTTCCGCCGGCGCGCCGAGTCTGCTGGAGGTGCAGGCGTCGGTCGACGAGGCGGCGGCGGAGCTGGAGGAGCTGGCGGCGCGCTGCGCGGAGCTGGCCGAGGCGCAGCGGGCGGCGGCGGAGCGCCGTACGGGGTGTGCCGCGCTGGTCGAGGAGCTGGCGGAGCGGCGGCGGGCGGCGGACCGGGAGAAGTCGAAGGTCGCCGGGGACCTGGGGCGGCTCGGCGGGCAGGCGCGGGCGGCCGCGGGCGAGGCCGAGCGCTCCGCGGCGGCGGCCGCCAGGGCCGAGGAGGCGCTGGCGCGGGCCACCGAGGAGGCCGAGGAGCTCGCCGAGCGGCTCGCGGTGGCCCAGGAGGAGCCGGGGGTCGGCGACGAGGAGCCCGACACCTCCGTACGCGACCGGCTCGCGGCCGACGGGGCCAATGCGCGGCAGACCGAGATGGAGGCCCGGCTCCAGGCCCGTACGCACGAGGAGCGGGTCAAGGCGCTGGCCGGACGGGCCGATGCGCTGGACCGGGGGGCGCGGGCCGAGCGCGAGGCGCGGGCGCGGGCCGAACGGCGGCGCGCCCGGCTGCGCCATGAGGCGGAGGTGGCCGGGGCGGTCGCCTCCGGGGCCCGGCAGCTGCTGGCGCATGTCGAGGTGTCGGTCGTGCGCGCCGAGGAGGAGCGGGGGGCCGCGGAGCGGGCCAAGGCCGAGCGGGAGCAGACGCTGGTGGCCGAGCGCAAGGTGGCCCGGGAGCTCAAGTCCGAGCTGGACAAGCTGACCGACTCGGTGCACCGCGGCGAGGTGCTGGGCGCGGAGAAGCGGCTGCGGATCGAGCAGCTGGAGACCAGGGCGCTGGAGGAGCTGGGGGTGGAGCCGGCCGCGCTGACGGCGGAGTACGGCCCCGATCAGCCCGTACCGCCGTCGCCGCCGGCGGAGGGCGAGACCCTGCCGGACGATCCGGAGCACCCCCGCAACCAGCCGGTGGCCTACGTACGGGCCGAGCAGGAGAAGCGGCTCAGGGCGGCCGAGCGGGCGTATCAGCAGCTCGGGAAGGTGAACCCGCTGGCGCTGGAGGAGTTCGCGGCCCTGGAGGAACGGCATCAGTTCCTGAGCGAACAGCTTGAAGACTTGAAGAAGACCCGGGCCGATCTGCTGCAGGTGATCAAGGAGGTCGACGAGCGGGTGGAGCAGGTCTTCACCGAGGCGTACCACGACACCGCGCGGGAGTTCGAGGGCGTCTTCTCCCGGCTCTTCCCGGGCGGTGAGGGGCGGCTGGTGCTGACCGATCCGGACGACATGCTGGCGACCGGGGTGGACGTCGAGGCGCGCCCGCCGGGCAAGAAGGTCAAGCGGCTGTCGCTGCTGTCGGGCGGTGAGCGGTCGCTGACGGCGGTGGCGCTGCTGGTGTCGATCTTTAAGGCCCGGCCCAGCCCGTTCTATGTGATGGACGAGGTCGAGGCGGCGCTGGACGACACCAATCTGCAGCGGCTGATCCGGATCATGGAGGAGCTGCAGGAGAGTTCCCAGCTGATCGTGATCACGCATCAGAAGCGGACGATGGAGGTCGCGGACGCGCTCTACGGGGTATCGATGCAAGGGGACGGCGTGTCGAAGGTGATCAGCCAGCGGCTGCACTGACCGCAGGAGATCGCTCCGCTATGTCCGTATTGGTCGCGTTTTATTCCGGCCGTCGGCACCGGAATTGATCGCGCGGAGTGTCCGACGCCGCGTCAGTTCACAACTTGAACGAACGCCCACTCGGCAACCCGCGAAACAAATTTATTACGCGGTATTGACTTCGAAACTTGAAGGCATAGTCTCTGCAACGTTGCTTTTACCTTCAAGTGGTGGCTGCCCCCAAGCTATGCACCACTGGAAGGGCCAGCCCCCTACGCCCGGCAGCGCAGCCGGGCCACTGGAGTTCACGTTGACCAGCACCGCGCAGCCGACGGTCCCGGAAGGCCGCAAGGCCCACCCGGACCACCTCGGCCATGTCATCTTCATCACCGCGGCTGCCGCGATGGGCGGCTTTCTCTTCGGCTACGACAGTTCCGTCATCAACGGCGCCGTCGAGGCGATCCGCAGCCGCTACGACGTCGGGTCCGCCGTCCTCGCCCAGGTGATCGCCATCGCGCTGATCGGCTGCGCCATCGGTGCCGCCACCGCCGGCCGGATCGCGGACCGGATCGGCCGCATCCGTGTGATGCAGATCGCCGCGGTGCTCTTCACCGTCAGCGCCGTCGGTTCGGCGCTGCCCTTCTCCCTCTGGGACCTGGCCTTCTGGCGGGTCATCGGCGGCTTCGCGATCGGTATGGCCTCGGTCATCGGCCCGGCCTACATCGCCGAGGTCTCCCCGTCCGCCTACCGCGGCCGGCTCGGCTCCTTCCAGCAGGCCGCGATCGTCATCGGCATCGCCATCTCCCAGCTCGTCAACTGGGGCATCCTCAACCTCGCCGACGGTGACCAGCGCGGCACGATCGCCGGTCTCGAGGCCTGGCAGTGGATGCTCGGCGTGATGGTCGTCCCGGCGGTTCTCTACGGTCTGCTCTCCTTCGCGATCCCCGAGTCGCCGCGCTACCTGATCTCCGTCGGCAAGGTCGAGCGCGCCAAGGAGGTGCTCGCCGAGGTCGAGGGCCACACGGTGAACCTCGACACCCGGGTCGCCGAGATCGACGAGGCGATGCGCCGCGAGCACAAGTCGACGTTCAAGGACCTGCTCGGCCGCAAGATGGGCTTCCTGCCGATCGTCTGGGTCGGCATCGGACTCTCGGTCTTCCAGCAGCTGGTCGGCATCAACGTCGCGTTCTACTACTCCTCGACGCTGTGGCAGTCCGTGGGCGTCAACCCCGAGAGCTCGTTCTTCTACAGCTTCACCACGTCGATCATCAACATCATCGGCACCGTCATCGCGATGGTCTTCGTCGACAGGATCGGCCGCCGCCCGCTGGCGCTGATCGGCTCGGCCGGTATGGCCGTCTCGCTCGCCCTGGAGGCCTGGGCCTTCTCCGCCAAGACCGCGGCCGGCACCCTGCCGTCCACCGAAGGCACCGTGGCCCTGATCGCCGCCCACGTCTTCGTGCTCTTCTTCGCGCTCTCCTGGGGCGTCGTGGTCTGGGTCTTCCTCGGTGAGATGTTCCCGAACAAGATCCGTGCCGCCGCGCTCGGCGTCGCCGCCTCCGCACAGTGGATCGCCAACTGGGCCATCACGGCCAGCTTCCCGAGCCTGGCGGACTGGAACCTCTCGGGTACGTACGTGATCTACACGATCTTCGCCCTGCTCTCGATCCCCTTCGTGCTCAAGTACGTCAAGGAGACGAAGGGCAAGGCGTTGGAGGAGATGGGCTAACCCCCCGCCAGTCCGTCTCCTCAGTACTGGCTGCTGCCCCGGGTCACAAGGCGACCCGGGGCAGCAGTCTTTGTGCCGGGGGCCGTCAGGGCCGGCCGGTCGTACGGAACGCCCTGCGGTACGCCGCCGGCGTGGTGTGCAGGGCCTGCTGGAAGCGGCGGCGCAGGTTGGTAGCCGAGGACAGGCCGACCCGCACGGCGATCGCCTCGACGGGCAGATCGGTCTCCTCCAGCAGCGTGCGGGCCGCGTTGATCCGGCGGCCCAGCAGCCACTGCCCGGGGCTGGTGCCGAGCTGCTCGGTGAACCGGCGGGCCAGGGTCCGCGAGGAGACCCGCAGATGACCGGCCATGTCCTCGACCGAGAGCGGCTCGGGCAGCCGGCCGGCCACCCACTCCAGCAGCGGGGCCAGCGACCGGTCCATGGCGCGCGCCGGATCGATCAGGTCGCCCGGGGAAGGGGCCGCGTACTGGGCCTGGCCGCCCTCGCGGTGCGGCGGCATGACCATGTGCCGGGCGATCCGTGCGGCATGGGCGGCCCCGTGATCGCTGCGTACGAGATGCAGACACAGGTCGACGCCGGCCGCGGCACCGGCGCTGGTGGCCACGTCGCCGTGGTCGATGTACAGCACCCCCGGGTCGACCTGCACCCGCGGGAAGCGGGCCGCCAGCGCGGCCGCGCGCGCCCAGTGCGTGGTCGCCCGGCGGCCGTCGAGCAGACCGGTCTGGGCCAGGGCGAAGACACCGGAGCAGATGGTGATCAGACGGGCGCCGTTGCGCCGCGCGCCGAGCAGGGCCTCGTGCACGGCGGGCGTCAGCGGCTCGTCCTGCGGTATCCAGCCCGGGATGACGACCGTGTCGGCCGTCTCCAGGGCGGAGAGCCCCTCGGTGACGAGCATGTCGTAGCCGGCCGTCGTCCGCACCGGACCGGGTGACTCCGTACACACCGTGAAGTCGTAGTGGACGGGCAGACCGGGGCGGCGGGTGCCGAAGACCTCGGCGGCGCAGCCGAGTTCGAAGGGGCCCTGGGGCGCGTGGGCCAGGACCACCACCCGGTGCAGCGGTGTGCCGTCGGCCTCCGGGGCATCGGCGGGGCGATCATGGGGCATGGCAGGAAAGTACCCGAGGACGTCTTTTCTGACACTGGGGGACCGGGGGCCCGGCACGCGAGGCTGACGGCATGACACAGCACAGCACGCAGCACGGCAATGCGATCAGCGGTCAGGAGATGGCCGGATATGTGTGGTCGGCGGTGGCCGACGCACCGGTGGAGGAGCTGTTCCCGGGGGTCCGGATCCGTCCCCTGTGGACGGGGGACAACGGGGCCAAGGCCCAGGTACTGGAGATCGATCCGGGGGCCGCCTGGGAGCGGATCGATGTGCACGAGCCGGGGCCGGAGGAGGTCTTCGTCGTCTCGGGCACGTTCAACGACGGCTTCGGCGACCACCAGGCGGGGTCGTTCCTCCACGCGCCCGCGGGCTCCTGGCACATTCCGCGCTCGGAGACCGGCTGCACGATCTTCGTCTTCTACCCCGAGGGCTGAGAACCGCCTGCCCCGCCTGACTGGAGGCGGGGCAGCACCTGCTCGGCGAACAGGTGCAGTGAGCGCCAGCCCTCGTCGACGGGCATCCCGCCGCACAGCGGATGCAGGATCAACGAGCCCCGGGCGCCCGCCTTCTGGGCGAGCCGCACACAGTCGCCGGGGGTCAGGACCCGGTAGACGCCCTCCTGGCGCAGCGCCGCGACGTCCCGTGCGGCCGAGCGCACCGCGGAGCGGATGCCCGCGGACTGCCAGGAGGCGTACGTCCGTGCCTCGTGCAGCAGATGGCCGCCGTACTCGGCCCACGTCCGGTCCGGGTCCTCGGAAACATGGAGGAGCGCGGTCTGCCGGGGCGGCTGGAGCACCCGGCCCTCGGTGCCGAAGGCGGCGCACTGCTCGTGGTAGTAGGCCTCCAGTCCGGGGAGGTGGGCGCTGGGGAAGAGGGGGAGGCCCAGGCGGGCGGCGCGCCGGGCCGCGGGGCGCGAGCTGCCGCCGATCAGCAGCGGCGGATGCGGGCGGGTGTACGGGCGCGGGGTGACCTGGACCGTACGCCCCTGATAGGTGAACGGTTCGCCGGTCCAGGCGGACAGCAGCGTCGCGAGCACCTCGTCCTGGAGCGCGCCCCGGCCCGGCCAGTCCTTGCCGTGCGCCGCGTACTCCTCGGGCCGGTAGCCGAGGCCGGCGACGGTGACCAGCCGGCCGCCGCTGAGCAGGTCGAGCGAGGCGAGGTCCTCGGCCAGCCGCAGCGGGTCGTACAGCGGGGTGATCAGCGCCGAGACGGTGACGCCGATGCGGCGGGTGGCGCCGAAGACGGCGCCGGCGAAGGTGAGCGGGGAGGGCATCCAGCCGTTGGCGGTGGCGTGGTGCTCCTCGGTCTGGATCATGGTCAGCCCGCGGTCGTCGGCGAAGGCCGCCATCTCGACGGCGGCCCGGTAGCGCGCGCGGAGCGAGGCGGGCGCGGGCGCGGGGTCGACGAGGTTGAAGCGGACGACCGTGACGGGCAGGGAGGGCAGGGCAGACATGACAAACGTCCCCTTCGCCAAGGAGATTGGCGAAGGGGACGTTAGCTGACGCGGCGTCAGATCACTAGGGGGTGTGATCCGGGCGCCGCGTCGGCCGGGGCCGGGCGGCTGCGGACGGTCAGCCCACCTCGACCGGCCGGCGGTCCTCGGAGTGCGCCGCGTCCGCGGCCGACGGGACCGACTCCCTGGGCGTCGGCAGTACGGCGAAGACCAGTGCGGCGATGGCGATCGTGGCCGCCCAGCCCAGGCCGTTCTCGCCGATCCAGGTGGTGGCCAGCGGGCCGGTGAACCACTGGACCTTGGTGAAGCACAGGCCCGCGGCCAGCGCGACCGACCAGGCGGTCATGGCCTGCCAGCAGAAGCCGCCGACGTACCAGTAGCGGCTGGTGCGGCCGGTGTCCATCAGGCCCTCGGGGTCATAGCGCACCGCCAGCTTGCGCCGCCGCGCCATGTCGATGCCGTAGACGCCGATCCAGGCGGAGAAGGAGACCGCGAGCAGGGTCAGGAAGGCGATGAACTGGCCGATGAAGTCCTTGGCCACCAGCATCATGAACAGGCCGCCGACCAGGCTGATGACGGCGTTGACGCTGACCGCCAGGGCGCGCGGCAGCTTGACCCCCATGGTCTGGGCGGTGAAGCCCGCGGAGTACATCGACAGGCTGTTGATCAACATCATGCCGATCAGCGCGGTGATCAGGTACGGAATCGCGATCCAGGTCGGCAGGACCTGGCCGAGGAAGGACATCGGGTCGGTGTTCTGGTTGGCCAGCGACGGGTTGCCGACGGCCATCACACCACCCATGATCACCATCGGGATCAGCACCAGGGCCGCACCGGAGATGGTGGTGCCGACGATCTTCTTGCCGGAGGCGGAGTGCGGCAGGTAGCGCGCGAAGTCCGGGCCCGTGGGGACCCAGCTGATGCCGCCGGCGGCGATGGTGCCGATGCCCGCGATCATCAGGGTGGCGCTGCCCGGCGACTTGGCGAGGATGTCGCTCCACGGCATCTTGACGATCAGATGCACCAGGACGACCACGCTGATCGCGCTGAACAGGTACGTGGAGTACTTGTTGCACACGTTCAGCGCCTTGCGGCCCAGTCCGCTCACCAGGAAGGTGCAGGCGACGAAGCCGAGCAGCGTGACGACGATCAGCACGTTGTTGGGCTTGATGCCGAAGACCAGGTTCAGCACGGTCAGGATGGCGTACGCGCCGGTGACCGCGTTGATCGTCTCCCAGCCGAAGCGGGCGACCCACAGGATGGCGCCCGGGAAGTAGTTGCCCCGCACGCCGAAGGCGGCGCGGGAGAGCATCGCGCCCGGTGCGCCGCCCCACTTACCGGAGACCGACAGCAGGCCGACCATGCCGAAGGAGACGGCGGAGGCGATGGCGGCCACCACCAGGACCTGCCAGAAGTTCAGGCCGTTGTTGATCACGAGGGAGGCGCCCATGGTGAGCAACAACACGCTGATGTTGGCGGCGACCCAGGTGGGGAAGAGCTCGCGGACGCGGCCCCGGCGCTCGTTGTCGGGAACGGGCTCGATGCCGCGGGTCTCGACTGCGCCTTCGGTTTCGGGAGCGGACGTGGTGCTGGTGCCCATAGGTGCAGGTATCTCCGTGCGGGGATCTGGGGCACCCCCGGGGAGGAGGTGCAGGCAGCGGCTGTGATGCCTGGCCAGAATTTGGTTGCCAGGACTCTACGCGCGTTGCGCGGCCGTCCACCATCGTACTTTGATCCAACTTATGCCGCTGTGCGCCGTTGGATCCCTCGACGAGGACGAGTGTCACCCACCTTCGTCGAAGGGTCCAGCCAGGCCTCTTCGATCAGGCAGGAGACGGGCCGGCCGGCCGCTGCCCGACCCGGTGGTCGGCCCGCCGCAGCAGCTCCTGCGGATCGTCGACCGGCGGGGAGATCCAGGTCTCGTTGATGGCGCGCTTGAGGTCCTTGGCGAAGCCCTCGGGGCCGGTGCGCAGCGTGCGGTCCCAGCCGGCGGTGGCCACCGCCCCCGCCTCGCCCAGATCGAGACAGGTCGCATACGGGTCGGGGGCGAAGTCCACCGGCTCCAGGCCGAGCAGCTCCGCGGCGGCGTTGTGGCCGGCCACCTTGCCGAGCGGGGTGGCGTGCTGGCAGCTCTGCGGGACGGGGTGGCCGTCCTGGTCGGCGGCCGCCGCGGTGTCCCCGGCCGCGTAGACCCCGGCGACGCCGCGCACCCGCAGCCGGCCGTCCACGGCGAGCCGTCCCAGCGCGTCCCGGGCCGCGGGGATCTGCGCGGTCAGCGCGCTCGCCCGCATCCCCGCCGTCCACACGGCCGTACGGGCCGCCACGGTGCTGCCGTCCGAGAGGGCGACCGAGCGCTCGTCCAGGCCGGTCACCGTCGTGCCCGGGCGGCGCTCGACGCCCAGCGCGTCCAGCGCCGCCGTGATCACCGGGCGGGCCGCGGCGCCCAGCCCCTCGCCGATCACCGCGGCCCGCTCGACCAGCACCACCCGCACCTCGTGCGCCGCGCCGAGCGGAGCCGCCCGGGCGCGCAGCCGGCCGACGAGCTCGGCGGCCAGCTCCAGCCCGGTGAAGCCGGCGCCGGCCACGACCGCGGTCCAGCGGCCCGGCCCGTCGGGCGCCTGGGGCAGCGCCCGCAGATGCTCCTCCAGCCGCACGGCCGCCGGGAGGGTGTCGATGTCGTGCAGCAGCGCGGCGCCGGGCAGCTGGGGCCGTACGAGCGCGCTGCCGGTGGCCAGGACGAGGCGCCGGTAGCCCACCTCGGTGCGGCTGCCGTCCGCCGAGACGGTGGTGACCCGGCGGCGGGCGGTGTCGATCGCGGTGGCGGTGGCGGCGATCCGCCGTACCCCGACGGGGCCCAGCACCCGGTCGAGCGGCACCCGCATCCGGTCCGGGGCGGCCTGGTAGAGGCGCGGCCGCAGGACCAGATCCGGGCCCGGGGTGAGCAGCGCCACGCTGTGCGCCGCGGAGCCGGCGTCGTGGGCGCGCAGCAGCCGGGTCGCCGCGGCGGCGCTCCACAGCCCGGCGAAGCCGCCGCCCACAACCAGGACATCAAACATCCGGATTCCCCTCCCGATGCTCCCCGGGCGGTCCGGGGAGTGAGTGAATCAGGATGCTACACATCCAGATTCAATCCGGATACGGGGGATCCAGATTCGGCGCGTGCGGTCCCCTTCGGCGGGGTGTGGCTGATACTGGAGGGGTTATGGAATTCGTCATCCTTGCTGTAGTCATCGCCGTGGTCGTGCTCGGCGCGATCAGCGGGCTCGTCGTCAGCGGCCGCAAGAAGAAGCAGCTGCCGCCGCCCCCGCCGGCTGCCCCCAAGCCCTCCGTCACCGCGCCCCCCGCCGAACCGCACGTCGGCGAGGAGGCCGAGACCCCCCGCGACGAAGAACGTCGCACCATCGAAGAAGTCGTCCTGCCCACCGCCGAGGCCCCCGCGGCCGAGGCACCGGCCGCCGAGCCCGAGGCGCCCGCCGCGCCCGCCATCGAGGTCCCCGAACCCACCGCGGGACGCCTGGTCCGGCTCCGCGCCCGGCTCTCCCGCTCCCAGAACACCCTGGGCAAGGGCCTGCTGACCCTGCTCTCCCGCGAACACCTCGACGAGGAGACCTGGGAGGAGATCGAGGACACCCTGCTGACCGCCGACGTCGGCGTCGCCCCCACCCAGGAGCTGGTCGACCGGCTGCGCGAGCGGGTCAAGGTCCTCGGCACCCGCACCCCCGAGGAACTGCGCACCCTGCTGCGCGAGGAGCTGCTGACCCTCATCGGCCCCGACTTCGACCGCACCGTGCACACCGCCAACGGCATCGGCAACGGCGGCGGCGAGATCCCCGGCGTCGTCCTGGTCGTCGGCGTCAACGGCACCGGCAAGACCACCACCACCGGCAAGCTCGCCCGCGTCCTGGTCGCCGACGGCAAGTCCGTCGTGCTCGGCGCCGCCGACACCTTCCGTGCCGCGGCCGCCGACCAGCTGCAGACCTGGGGCGAGCGGGTCGGCGCCCGCACGGTGCGCGGACCCGAGGGCGGCGACCCCGCCTCGATCGCCTTCGACGCCGTGAAGGAAGGCATCGCCGAGTCCGCCGATGTCGTCCTGATCGACACCGCCGGGCGGCTGCACACCAAGACCGGCCTGATGGACGAGCTCGGCAAGGTCAAGCGCGTCGTCGAGAAGCACGGCCCGGTCGGCGAGGTACTCCTCGTCCTGGACGCCACCACCGGCCAGAACGGCCTGGTGCAGGCGCGGGTCTTCGCCGAGGTCGTGGACATCACCGGTGTGGTGCTCACCAAGCTCGACGGCACCGCCAAGGGCGGCATCATCATCGCCGTCCAGCGCGAACTGGGCGTACCGGTCAAGCTCGTCGGACTGGGCGAGGGCGCGGACGACCTGGCGCCGTTCGAGCCGAAGGCGTTCGTTGACGCCCTTATCGACTGACCCCGCGCAGGGAGCGCCACGCCCCGGCTGCCTCGGCCCCCGGCCCCGCACACGGCGGGAACCGGGGGCCGATGCCTTTTCGCCGGACGGGCCCGGCATTCTTGGATCATGACGTTACGCATCGCCGCCCCGGCCCGCACCGGCACCGAACGACTCCCCGACGGACGGCAGCTGGGCTGGGCGGAATGGGGCCCGGCGGACGGCACACCGGTCCTGCTCTCCCCGGGCGCAGCCACCAGCCGACGGCTCGGCTTCGGCCCCACGGCCGTCGAGACGCTCGGAGTCCGGCTGATCAGCCTGGACCGGCCCGGCCTGGGAGTCTCCACCCCGGCACCCGCGCGCGGCTTCACCGCCTTCGCCGCGGACATACGGGAGTTCGCCGCCCGGCGCCGCCTGGGCCGGCCCGCCATGGTCGGCAACTCGCAGGGAGCGCCGTTCGCCCTCGCCTGCGCCGCGCAGGACGCGATCGGCGCGCTGGCGGTGGTCTCCGGCGCAGACGAGATCGCCGAGCCCCGGTTCGCCGAGGCGCTCCCGGCCGAGCTGCGCCGGCTCGTCGGCCTGGCGGTCACCGACCCGGCCGCCGCGGAGCGGGCCCTCGCCGGATTCACCCCGCAGGCCATGTGGGAGATGGTGCTGGCCAACAGCCCCGACTGCGACCGCGCGGTCTACGAGGAGCCCGCATTCGCCGCCGCCTACCGGGAGGCGCTGGAAGAGGCCTTCGCACCCGGGCCCGGAGGGTACGCGCGGGACACCGCGCTGGCCATGGGGCGGTGGGGCATCGACCTCTCCGCGATCACGATCCCGGTGGACCTGTGGTACGGCGCCGAGGACACCGGCCACTCACCCGACCAGGGCGCCGGGCTGGCCCGCAGGATCCCCGGAGCCGTCCGGCACCTCGTCCCGGGCATCGGCGGCGCGGTGCTGTGGACCCACGCCGAGGACGTACTCCACACGCTCCTGGAACGCGCCGGGCGCCCGCCCGGCCCGGCGGGAGCGGCGGCGCCAGGTCAGCCGCACAGCCGCGCGCACACGTAGGCCAGCGTGCCCAGAAGGAGCCGGGCCTGCGGCGGACGGCCCGCCGTGTCCAGGGCCGGCGGCCGCAGCCAGCGCATCGGGCCCCGGCCGCCGTGGTCGGACGGGGGCGCGGTGATGTGGTCGCCGGGGCCCAGCGGGCGCAGGTCGAGCGACGCGTCGTCCCAGCCCGTCCGGTAGAGCAGATCGGGGAGTGCGGCGGCCGCGCCCGGGGCCACGAAGAACAGCGCACGGCCGGTCGGGGCCGCGGCGACCGGGCCGAGCGGCAGCCCCATCCGCTCCAGGCGCGCCAGCGCGACGCGGCCCGCGGCCTCCGGTACGTCGAGGATGTCGAACGAGCGGCCCACCGGGAGGAGGACCGCGGCGCCCGGTGTCTCCGCCCACACCGCGGCGGCCTTCTCCAGAGTGGCGCCCGCGGCCAGCTCCTCTCCTAAGGCCAGCGGATGGGTGCCGGGCGCGGGGCAGTCGGCGGCTCCGCACGAACAGTCCGTACGGCCGCTGCCGGTGCGCACCGCACGGGCACCGGGGGCGACGTCCCAGCCCCACAGGCCGGTGTACTCCGCCACCGCCGTGATCTCGGTCGAGCGGACGCGGCGCCGGGAGGCGGAACGAATCTCCCGGATGCCGCCGATCGTGAAGCCCATGCCCCCTCCAACGGGTGGTGCGTGTCAGTGGTTACGAGTCGGCGGGTTGACGACGGGGCGCCGTTCACGCTCCGTCGGCGGCCCGCGGTGGCGGTAGTGCGACGTGGTGTGCCGGGTGGTGCGGCGCGCGCCGCGAGCCGTCGCGTGCTCCGTTCCGCCCGGCCGTACTCGACCTGTGTCAAGTCAATCGCGGGAGCCGGGCGGGGAGTTCATTCGAAGGGGTGGCGAATGGTGGCGTTTCCCCAATCGCCCTCGCGGGGGGCGTGATCGTAGGATTACTTTCGGTGCACGAACCCCGAAGGGGCATCGTTCGCACGGGTATGCCGGTGGCAACGCACCGGTCGAGCACAGGCCAAAAGGTGTGGCCGGAATCCGTGATCGGGTAGATGTACCCCGGACAGGCGTCGCAACAGGCGGCGGCCTGCGGGCGGTTCGCAGTGCGCACCAGGCACGCAGGCACAGAGCACACCAGGCATCGAGCACCAAGGCACCAGGCACCAGGCACCAAGGCAGCTATCGGGAGGGGCTTCCAGTGGGCGGCAACGGCGGCACGGGCGGCACCGACGCCGTCAAACAGCCCAACGCGCAGTTGGGTTCGTGGTTCATGCGCAGCGGCTGGTCCAAGGGCGAGCTGGCACGACAGGTCAACCGCCGGGCGCGCCAGATGGGCGCCCACCACATCAGCACCGACACCTCCCGGGTGCGGCGCTGGCTCGACGGCGAGCAGCCGCGCGAGCCCATCCCCCGGATCCTGTCCGAGCTGTTCTCCGAACGCTTCGGCTGCGTGGTCGGCATCGAGGAGCTGGGGCTGCGCTCCGCGCACCAGTCCCCGTCCGTCTCCGGCGTGGACCTGCCCTGGGCCGGCGCCCAAACGGTCAGCCTCATCAGCGAGTTCTCCCGCAGCGACCTGATGCTGGCGCGCCGCGGCTTCCTGGGCACGTCCCTCGCGCTCGCCGCCGGCCCCAGCCTCATCGAGCCGATGCAGCGCTGGCTGGTGCCCGTCCCCGCGGCCCAGGGCGGCACGGAGGAGCCCGACCGGGCCAGGCGGCCCGCGCGGCTGTCCAAGCCGGAGCTGGACCTGCTGGAGTCGACCACCGCGATGTTCCGCCAGTGGGACGCGCAGTGCGGCGGCGGGCTGCGGCGCAAGGCGGTCGTCGGCCAGCTTCACGAGGTCACCGACCTCCTCCAGGAGCCGCAGCCGGCGCCGGTCGCCAAGCGGCTCTTCAAGGTCGCCGCCGAGCTCGCCGAGCTGGCCGGCTGGATGAGTTACGACATCGGACTCCAGCCGACCGCACAGAAGTACTTCGTGCTGGCCCTGCACGCTTCCAAGGAGGCCGGCGACCGCCCCCTCGGCTCATACATCCTCTCCAGCATGAGCCGGCAGATGATCCACCTCGGCCGGCCGGACGACGCGCTGGAGCTGATCCACCTCGCCCAGTACGGCAGCCGGGAGACGGCCACCCCGCGCACCCAGGCGATGTTGTATGCGATGGAGGCCCGCGCCTACGCCGGCATGGGCCAGCCCAGCAAGGTCAAGCGGGCCGTGCGGATGGCCGAGGACACCTTCTCCGACGTCCTGCCCGGCGAGCCCGAGCCGGACTGGATCCGCTTCTTCTCCGAGGCCGAGCTGAACGCCGAGAACGCCCACTCCTACCGCGATCTGGCCTATGTGGCCGGCCGCAGCCCCACCTACGCCTCGCTCGCCGAGCCCGTCATGGAGCGGGCCGTCGACCTGTTCGGCAAGGACCCCGAGCACCAGCGGTCCTACGCGCTCAACCTGATCGGAATGGCCACCGTACGGCTGCTGCAGAAGGAGCCGGAGGCCTGCGCCGAGATGGCGCACAAGGCCATCCCGTTCGCCCGGCAGGTCCGCTCCGAGCGCGTCAACACCCGGCTGCGCAAGACCATCGACACCGCCGCCCGGGAGTTCGGCGGCGTCGCCGAGGTCATCCAGCTCACCGACGAGCTCGCCCGCCAGCTGCCGGAGACCGCGGAGGCCGTCGGCTGACAGCCTCCCCCCAGACCCCCGGCCACGGCCGCCGTCCCGTACAACCCGACTCGGCTCCCCCCTGCCAGGTCATGCGGACGGCGCCGTGGCCGGGTCGTTTTCTGCCGGGTGAACGGGTGAATCCCAGCTGATCACGGAGTTCATCGCGGCGTAACACAGCGGCCTCCTTCGTCACTGCGGCGAAACACCGGCAAGGTTTGGCCGAAACCACCCTGCGACAACCTCATCGCGAAGTCGGCCCACCAGAAACACGCCCGCACGGGCCGCATCGACGACGAGGAGACGCCGATGCCCCCAGGCATCCTGACGATCGCGGCAGAAAAGGTGACACTCAGCCCGGCCAACACCGGGTTCATGCTGATCTGCTCCGCACTGGTGATGATCATGACCCCCGGTCTCGCCTTCTTCTACGGGGGGATGGTCCGGGTCAAGAGCGTGCTCAACATGCTGATGATGAGCTTCATCAGCCTGGGCATCGTCACGATCCTGTGGGTCCTGTACGGCTTCGGACTCGCCTTCGGCACCGACAAGGGCGGCTTCATCGGCTGGGACAGCCACTTCGCCGGCCTGAGCGACATCGGACTGACCGAGCTGTGGGGAACCTCCACCATCCCGGTCTATGTCTTCGCCGTCTTCCAGCTGATGTTCGCGATCATCACGCCCGCACTGATCAGCGGCGCGCTCGCGGACCGGGTGAAGTTCACCGCCTGGGCGCTCTTCATCGCCCTGTGGGTCACCCTCGTCTACTTCCCCGTCGCCCACTGGGTGTGGGGCGAGGGCGGCTGGCTGTACGAGCTGGAGGTCATCGACTTCGCCGGCGGCACGGCCGTGCACATCAACGCCGGTGCCGCCGCGCTCGCCGCGCTCCTGGTCGTCGGCAAGCGCATCGGCTTCAAGAAGGACCCGATGCGGCCGCACAGCCTGCCCCTGGTGATGCTCGGTGCCGGCCTGCTGTGGTTCGGCTGGTTCGGCTTCAACGCCGGCTCCTGGCTCGGCAACGACGACGGCATCGGTGCGGTCGCCTTCGTCAACACCCAGGTCGCCACCGCCGCCGCGATGCTCGGCTGGCTGGCGTACGAGAAGCTCCGGCACGGCTCGTTCACCACGCTCGGCGCGGCCTCCGGCGCCGTCGCCGGACTCGTCGCGATCACCCCGGCGTGCGGCTCGGTCAGCCCGCTCGGTGCCATCGCCATCGGCGTGATCGCCGGTGTGCTGTGCGCCATGGCCGTCAACCTGAAGTACAAGCTCGGCTACGACGACTCCCTCGACGTGATCGGTGTCCACCTGGTCGGCGGCGTCGCCGGATCGCTCCTGATCGGCCTGTTCGCCACCGGCGGCGTGCAGAGCGAGGCCAAGGGCCTGTTCTACGGGGGCGGCTTCGAACAGCTCGGCAAGCAGGCCATCGGAGTGGTCAGCGTGCTGCTGTACTCCCTGGTCGTCAGCTACGTCCTTGCCAAGGTCATCGACCTGGTGATGGGCTTCCGGGTCGGCGAGGACGAGGAGATCGCCGGCGTCGACCAGGCCGAGCACGCCGAGACGGCGTACGACTTCGCCGGCGCGGGCGGCGGCTCCGCGCCCCGCACGGGACCCGCACTGGGCCAGGCACTGAACAAGAAGGTGGACGCGTGAAGCTCATCACGGCAGTAATCAAGCCGCACCGGCTCGACGAGGTGAAGAACGCCCTGCAGGCCTTCGGCGTGCACGGTCTGACCGTCACGGAGGCCAGCGGCTACGGCCGGCAGCACGGGCACACGGAGGTGTACCGCGGCGCCGAGTACACCGTCGACCTGGTGCCGAAGATCCGCATCGAGGTGCTGGTCGAGGACGCGGACGCCGAGGAGCTGGTGGACATCGTCGTCAAGGCGGCCCGCACCGGCAAGATCGGCGACGGCAAGGTGTGGAGCGTCCCGGTGGACGACGCGGTCCGGGTGCGCACCGGTGAACGAGGGCCGGACGCGCTGTAACGGGCCCACGGTCCGGCACCGGCCCCGCGGCGGCGACCGCCGCCGGAGGCCGGAGCCGGACCCCGCGCGGCGGATGGCCTCGACGCCGGGCATCGGACCAGACTGGCCGTGCGAGAAACCCCCTCCCCGAGAAGTAACAGAATACTTGGAACTGACTACTCTCCGTAATCGTTGCCTGAATAATGAAGGAGGCGGCACGAGGCAGGGGGAGGCGGCACGAGGCAGGGAGAGGCGGCACGAGGCAGGGGGAGGCGGCACGAGGCAGGGAGAGGCGGCACGAGGCAGGGGGAGGCGGCACGACGGGGAGGCGCCGCGCCGGACGGATCCAGGGGCGCCACTGACCGCGGGGGACAACACGACCAAGGAGCGCGGGAGTTGACGGAGAGCGTCGAGAAGACGGCAGGACCGGCCGAGGCGCGCCGGGGGACCGGGCCCACCGCCGAAGGCGGCTACCCCGCGGCCAGACTGCGGCTCCTCCAGGACAAGGAGCCCACCGGCCCCGAGCGCCGCGCCGCCCTCGCCCGGCTGACCGACGACTGGCTGGCCGGCCTGCTGACCCGGCACGCCGGAGCCCCCGGCCTGTCCGGTACCGCCCTGGTCGCCGTCGGCGGCTACGGGCGCGGCGAGCTCTCCCCGCGCAGCGACCTGGACCTGCTTCTGCTGCACGACGGACGCGCCGACCCCGCCGCCCTCGCCGCGCTCGCCGACCACCTCTGGTACCCCGTCTGGGACCTCGGCCTCGCCCTCGACCACTCCGTACGCACCCCCGCCGAGGCCCGCAAGGCCGCCCGCGAGGACCTCAAGGTGCAGCTGGGCCTGCTCGACGCCCGCCATCTGGCCGGCGACCCGGAACTGAGCGCCGCCCTGCGCACCGCGGCGTACGCCGACTGGCGCGAGAGCGCCCCCAAGCGGTTGCCGGAGCTGCACGCCCTGTGCCAGGAGCGCGCCGAGCGGCAGGGCGAACTGCAGTACCTCCTCGAACCCGACCTCAAGGAGGCCCGGGGCGGGCTGCGGGACGCCACCGCGCTGCGTGCGGTCGCCGCCTCCTGGCTCGCCGACGCCCCGCGCGGCGGCCTGGAAGCCGCCCGCACCCGCCTGCTCGACACCCGCGACGCGCTGCACCTGATCACCGGCCGGGCCACCGACCGGCTCTCCCTCCAGGAGCACGACCAGGTCGCCGAGGCCCTCGGCATGCTGGACGCGGACGCCCTGCTGCGGCAGACCTACGAATCCGCCCGGACCATCTCCTACGCCGCCGACGTCACCTGGCGCGAGGTCGGCCGGGTGCTGCGCGCCCGTTCCGTCAAACCTGTGCTGCGCGGCCTGCTGACCGGCCGGACCGCGGGCAAGGGAGAGCGCTCGCCGCTCGCCGAGGGCGTGGTCGAGCTGGACGGCGAGGCGGTGCTGGCCCGCACCGCGCGCCCCGAGCGCGACCCGGTGCTGGTGCTGCGCGCCGCGGCCGCGGCCGCCCAGGCCGGGCTGCCGCTGGCCACCCACGCCATCCGCCGCTGCGCCACGGCGACCGCCGCCCGCCCGCTGCCCGTACCGTGGCCCGCCGAGGCCCGCGAGCAGCTGGTCACCCTCCTGGGCGCCGGCCCGTACACCGTGCCCGTATGGGAGGCACTGGAGGCCGAGGGCATCGTCACCCGGCTGCTGCCGGACTGGGAGCGGGTCCGCTGCCGCCCGCAGCGCAACCCCGTCCACACCTGGACCGTGGACCGCCATCTGGTCGAGACCGCCGTACGGGCCTCCGCGCTGACCCGCCGGGTGCACCGGCCCGACCTGCTGCTGATCGCCGCGCTGCTGCACGACATCGGCAAGGGCTGGCCCGGCGACCACTCGGTGGCCGGTGAGACCATCGCCCGCGACGTGGCCGCCCGGCTCGGCTTCGGCGCGCGCGACACCGCGGTGATCGCCACCCTCGTCCGGCACCATCTGCTGCTCGTCGAGACCGCCACCCGGCGCGATCTGGACGACCCGGAGACCGTCGGCGCGGTCGCCGACGCGGTCGGCAGCACCGGGACCCTGGAGCTGCTGCACGCCCTGACCGAGGCCGACGCGCTGGCCACCGGGCCCGCAGCCTGGAGCGCCTGGCGCGCCGGACTCGTCGCCGACCTGGTCAAACGGGTCGCGGCGCGGCTCGCGGGGGAACCCGAGCCGGAGGTACGCGCGGACGGGCCGACCGCGGAGCAGGAGCGGCTGGCGATCGAGGCCGGACGCTCCGGCGGCCCCGTCCTGGCCCTGCACACCCGCGCCGAGGCGCCCGCCGCGGCCCCGGACGGGCCGCCCGACCAGCAGCCGGTCGGCGTCGAGCTGCTGATGGCCGTCCCCGACCAGCCGGGCGTACTGCCCGCCGCGGCCGGCGTACTGGCCCTGCACCGGCTCACCGTGCGCGCCGCCGACCTGCTCTTCCTCGACCCCATCGGCCAGGGCCCGGTCCTGCTGCTGAGCTGGCGGGTGGCCGCCGAATTCGGGTCGCTGCCGGAGGCCGACCGGCTCCGCGCCGACCTGGCCCGCGCCCTGGAGGGCTCACTCGACATCCCCGCGCGCCTCGCCGAGCGGGAACGCGCCTACGCCCGCCGCTCCCGCCCCGTGCCCGCCCCGCCGCCCCGGGTCGCCGTCGCCACCGGCAGCTCCCGTACCGCCACCGTCATCGAGGTCCGCGCCCAGGACGCACACGGCCTGCTGCACCGCATCGGCCGCGCCCTGGAGACCGCCGGCGTCGCGGTCCGCAGCGCGCACATCAGCACGCTGGGGGCGAACGCGGTGGACGCGTTCTATGTCACGGGGACGGACGGGGCGCCGCTGACGGACGGCGCGGCCCAGAAGGTCGCCTCGGCCGTGGAGGCCGCGCTCCAGTAGCCGTACGGGCACGGGGACAGCCGTACGGGCACGGGGAGGGCCGCGGCACCGCCCGTGCCCGTGCGGGAACAGGCCAGGACCGGTTCGCTTGCCAGGCCGGATACCCTAGAACCCGACTGGACCCCGCCCCCGACCCCGAGGATCGACGACCGCCGTGTTCGATACGCTTTCCGACCGCTTGGCGAGTACTTTCAAAAACCTCCGGGGCAAGGGCCGCCTGAGCGAGGCGGACATCGACGCCACGGCGCGCGAGATCCGCATCGCGCTGCTCGAGGCCGATGTCGCCCTCCCCGTCGTCCGGGCCTTCATCAAGCAGGTCAAGGAGCGCGCGACCGGCGTCGAGGTCTCCCAGGCGCTGAACCCCGCCCAGCAGGTCATCAAGATCGTCAACGAGGAGCTCATCGGCATCCTCGGCGGCGAGACCCGCCGGCTGCGCTTCGCCAAGCAGCCGCCGACCGTGATCATGCTGGCGGGTCTCCAGGGTGCTGGTAAGACCACCCTGGCCGGAAAGCTCGGCCGCTGGCTCAAGGCGCAGGGCCACGCCCCGCTGCTGGTCGCCTGCGACCTCCAGCGCCCCAACGCCGTCAACCAGCTCCAGGTCGTCTCCGAGCGCGCGGGCGTCGCCTTCTACGGTCCCCAGCCGGGCAACGGCGTCGGCGACCCGGTCCAGGTGGCCAAGGACTCGATCGAGCACGCGCGGACCAAGCAGTACGACGTCGTCATCGTCGACACCGCCGGCCGCCTCGGCATCGACGCCGAGATGATGCAGCAGGCCGCGGACATCCGTGACGCGGTCAGCCCCGACGAGGTCCTCTTCGTCGTCGACGCGATGATCGGTCAGGACGCGGTCAACACCGCCGAGGCCTTCCGCGACGGCGTCGGCTTCGACGGAGTCGTGCTGTCCAAGCTGGACGGCGACGCCCGGGGCGGTGCCGCGCTCTCCATCGCGCACGTCACCGGCAAGCAGATCATGTTCGCCTCCAACGGCGAGAAGCTGGACGACTTCGACGCGTTCCACCCGGACCGCATGGCGTCCCGCATCCTCGGCATGGGCGACATGCTCAGCCTGATCGAGAAGGCCGAGCAGACCTTCAGCCAGGCCGAGGCCGAGAAGATGGCGGCCAAGCTGGCGAAGGGCCCCAAGGAGTTCACCCTCGACGACTTCCTGGCCCAGATGGAGCAGGTCCGCAAGATGGGCTCCATCTCCAAGCTGCTCGGCATGCTGCCCGGCATGGGCCAGATGAAGGACCAGATCAACAACCTCGACGAGCGCGAGGTCGACCGCACCGCCGCCATCATCAAGTCGATGACCCCGGCCGAGCGCCAGGAACCGACGATCATCAACGGCTCGCGCCGGGCACGTATCGCCAAGGGTTCCGGCGTCGACGTCAGCACGGTCAAGAACCTCGTCGAGCGGTTCTTCGACGCGCGCAAGATGATGTCGAAGATGGCCCAGGGCGGCGGCATGCCGGGGATGCCGGGGATGCCGGGCATGGGCGGTGGCGCCGCCCGGAAGAAGAAGCAGGTCAAGCAGGCCAAGGGCAAGCGCAAGAGCGGCAACCCGATGAAGCGCAAGGCCGAGGAGCAGGCCGCGGCCGCCCGCCGCGAGGCCGCCCAGTCCGACAACCCCCTGGGCCTGCCGCAGGACGGCCAGAGCCCGCAGAACTTCGAACTCCCCGAGGAATTCAAGAAGTTCATGGGCTGAGCCGGACCGGCACAGCCGACTCACGAGCCCCTGGCCACGGACACGGCCGGGGGCTCGCGCGCGCACCGGCCCGGGGCGGCCGCCGCCCCGCCGCTACCGGGTCCGTGCGATCAGGTACCGGAACACGTTCGCCATCCAGACCGTGCCGTCCTCCCGCTGGTACGGATGCAGCGCCTCCGCCAGTTCCTTCTCCACCTGGCGCTGCTCGGCCACCTCCAGCGCCGCGTCGAACAGCCCCGTGGACAGCAGCCCGCGGACCGCGCTGGCCATGTCCGCGTAGCCGAACGGGCAGGTCACCCGCCCCGAACCGTCCGGCCGCAGCCCGGCCCGGTCCGCCAGCTCCTCCAGGTCGTCGCGTCCGCTGGGCCGCCAGCCGCCCGCCGTACGCAGCGGATCCGCCAGCCGCTGCGCCACCCGCAGCACCCCGGCCGTGGCGCAGCGCTCCACCGGGCCCCAGCCGCCCAGCACCACCGCGCTGCCGCGCTCCGCCAGCCCGGCCGCCGCGCTCAGCGACGCCGTCAGCCCTTCGACGCTGCTCCCACAGCCCACCGGATGGAAGGCCGTGACCACGTTGAACGCGCCGCCGCCGCACGCCGCGGCCTCCAGCCCGCCGCTGACCACACGGGTGTGCTCCGGCATCCCGTCCGGCGTGAGCCGCTCGCGGGCCAGCTCCAGCCGGGACTCGTCCGCGTCCACACCGCAGACCTGCGCCCCGCGCCCGGCCGCGAGCAGCAGCGCCAGCCCGGAGCCGCAGCCGAGCCCGAGCAGCCGGGTGCCGGGGCCGACCCCCAGCCGGTCGTACGCGGCCTCGTACAGCGGCACCAGCATTCTTTCCTGGATCTCGGCCCAGTCGCGGGTGCGCGAGTGCGAGGCGGCCGGCGTGGGCGGCCCGTCGCAGTCCATGGCCGCGGAGTTCGGAAGCTGGTGCCGCACGAGCGTGGGTGACATCGATAGCGCCCCTATTCGCCGAGAACCCGAAGCTGTTCCGTACCGATCGCCCCCGTGTTCGCGCGTTGTGCGCCCCCGCAATCCAGACAACTGCGCATCCGTCCGGGCGTCCAGGGGATGCGCCGGGGTTGTCTCCCGCGCGCCCCCGTATGCGCCGGGCCCGCTCCCCGGAGCGCCGTTCCAGAGTGCCCCGGCGGGGGCGCATCCGCCACGGCAGCACCCGCCACCCGGACGCTCCGCGCGCCCCCCAACTCCCCTTAGCCGGTCCCGTCCGACGGCCCTACGGTGGGATGCGGCCCGGCGCCGGCGGGCACAGCTCGCCCCCGTACCATCGCCGCGGTGATCGCCGCCGTGGCATACGGCCCGCTACGCCATGCGGCGTACGTGGCGGTACGTACCGGCTTGCGGGCCGGTGGGCGCCTTCTCTGCAGATCGACGCACTGCGCCCTCCACACGGCCCATGACCAGAAACTGACTGGTACGTGCAAATTATTTGGGATGGCCCGGAATCGGAACACTGGGCGACCTCGGCTCGTTGTCACGACGTGAGCACGACACCGCCTGTTCTCGCCGCCGAGCTGGCGCTCGCGTGGGCCGATATTCAACGGCACCACCCCGAGCTGCCGGACCTGGCCGCGCCCGAGTCCCTGATCGGAGAGTCCTCGTCCGCCTGTGGCGCCGAGCTCTCCTTCGAACGGCTGCTCCATGAGGCAGTCCACGGCATCGCCGCAGCCCGCGGCGTCCGCGACACCTCCCGGGCAGGCCGCTACCACAACCGCCGGTTCCTGGCGATCGCCGAGGAGCTGGGCCTGGACCATGCCGACGAGCCGCATCCCAGCAGCGGCTTCTCGCTGGTCACGCTCAACCCCGAAGCCAGGAGGCGCTACCGCCCCACCATCGAACGACTCGCCAGAGCCCTCAAGGCCCACTCGGCCGCGACCGCGACGGACACCGCCCGCAGCTTCCGCGGTCCGGCCGCCCGGCACGGCTCCTCCGGAGGCGGCGTGCGCGTCAAGGCCGTCTGCGACTGCGGGCGCAATGTCCGCGTCGTGCCGTCCGTGCTCGCCCAGGCGCCGATCGTCTGCGGCGGCTGCGGCAAGCCCTTCCGGATCCCCGAGGTGGCCGCGGTCGGCTGACCCGAAGGCGTGTGGCACAATGGCTAGCTGTACTCGACAGTCGCACAGGACCCCTCTCTCCTCCGGCTGACGCGTCCATCGGGCACCCGAGTACCGCAACCCCACGTGGCATCTCGTTGTGCCCCACCACGTCAAGACCAGGAGACACCACTCCCGTGGCAGTCAAGATCAAGCTGAAGCGTCTGGGCAAGATCCGTTCGCCTCACTACCGCATCGTCGTCGCCGACTCCCGCACCCGCCGTGACGGCCGGGCCATCGAGGAGATCGGTCTGTACCACCCGGTGCAGAACCCCTCGCGCATCGAGGTCGACTCGGAGCGTGCGCAGTACTGGCTGGGCGTCGGCGCGCAGCCGACCGAGCCCGTTCTGGCCATCCTCAAGGTCACCGGCGACTGGCAGAAGTTCAAGGGCCTGCCCGCCCCGGCGCCGATGAAGGTCGCCGAGCCGAAGGCCGACAAGCGCGCCCTCTTCGAGGCCGCCGCCAAGGCTTCCGGCGACGAGCCGAAGGGTGAGGCCATCACCCCGAAGGCGAAGAAGGCTGACAAGAAGGCGGACGAGGCTGCGGCCGAGTCCACCTCCGAGTCGACCGAGGCCTGAGCATGCTCGAGGAAGCCCTCGAGCACCTCGTCAAGGGCATCGTCGACAACCCCGACGACGTGCAGGTGGCTTCGCGCACCCTGCGTCGCGGGCGCGTGCTCGAGGTCCGGGTGCACCCCGACGACCTCGGCAAGGTGATCGGCCGCAACGGCCGTACCGCCCGCGCGCTGCGGACCGTCGTGGGCGCCATCGGCGGCCGGGGCATCCGCGTCGACCTCGTCGACGTGGACCAGGTCCGCTGACAAGTTGAACACCGGCTCGGGCCGGGGAGGGCCTTAGGGCCGTCCCCGGCCCGTACCCGTTTGCGGCGGTCTCCCCCGGGCCGCGACCATCAATTGAGGAACCACGACGGCTGAACGACCACCTTCGCGAAAGCGGTGGGGGACTGGCCGCAAGGAGCAGTAGTGCAGCTGGTAGTTGCCCGCATCGGCCGGGCCCACGGCATCAAGGGCGAGGTCACCGTAGAGGTACGCACCGACGAGCCCGAGCTGCGGCTCGCCCCGGGCGCCGTCCTCGCCACCGATCCGTCCTCCGCCGGGCCGCTGACCATCGCGACCGGCCGGGTGCACAGCGGCCGGCTGCTGCTGCGCTTCGAGGGCGTCGCGGACCGTACGGCCGCCGAGGCGCTCCGCAACACCCTGCTGATCGCGGACGTCGACCCCGAAGAGGTCCCCGAGGACCCCGAGGAGTTCTACGACCACCAGCTGGTCGACCTCGATGTCGTCACCCGCGACGGCACGGTCGTGGGCCGGATCTCGGAGATCTCCCATCTGCCCTACCAGGACCTGCTGGTCGTCGCGCGCCCTGATGGAGGCGAGGTCCTGATCCCGTTCGTCTCCGAGATCGTCCCGGAGATCGACCTGGAGGAGCAGCGCGCGGTGATCGACCCGCCGCCCGGCCTGCTCGACGAGAGCCAGGCCGAGATCGCCGCCAGCCGTGAGGACAGCTGATGCGGCTCGACGTCGTCACGATCTTCCCCGAGTACCTCGAGCCGCTGAACGTCTCCCTCGTCGGCAAGGCCCGGGCCCGCGGCCAGCTGGACGTGCGCATCCACGACCTGCGGCAGTGGACCCACGACAGGCACAACACCGTCGACGACACCCCCTACGGCGGCGGGCCCGGCATGGTCATGAAGCCCGAGCCGTGGGGCGAGGCGCTCGATGCGATACTCGCCTCCGGCGAGGGCGAGCCCGTCATCGTCGTACCGACCCCGAGCGGTGAGCCCTTCACCCAGCAGCTCGCCGTCGAACTCTCCGCCAAGCCCTGGCTGGTCTTCACCCCGGCCCGCTACGAGGGCATCGACCGCCGCGTCATCGAGGAGTACGGAGACCGCCTCGACGTCCGCGAGGTCTCCATCGGCGACTACGTGCTGGCCGGCGGCGAGGCCCCGGTGCTGGTCATGGTCGAGGCGGTGGCCCGGCTGCTGCCCGGCGTCCTCGGCAACGCCGCCTCCCACCAGGACGACTCCTTCGCCCCCGGCGCGATGGCCGACCTCCTGGAGGGGCCCGTCTACACCAAGCCTCCCGAGTGGCGCGGCCGCGCCATCCCCGAGGTGCTGGTCAGCGGCCACCACGGCAAGATCGCCCGCTGGCGCCGGGACGAGGCCTTCCGCCGCACCGACCGCAACCGCCCCGATCTGATCGAGCGCGCCGACCCCGCCGCGTTCGACAAACACGACCGCGCGATCCTCGCGGCTCTCGGCTGGTCACAGGGCGAGGACGGCCGATTTGGGCGTACGAGCGAGGCCGTGGAAGAATAGGCCGCTGCCGTGTGCGTCCGGCGCGCGCCCCTGCCACAGGGGGAACGACGCCCGCCCGACGGAACGGCATCCGAAACATCCTTTCCGATATCCCGTTGATGACCTGTGGCATCAACGAAGAAAGCAGTGGGTCATGCACCTTCTCGACTCCGTCGACGCCTCGTCGCTGCGCAGCGACATCCCGGCCTTCCGCCCGGGTGACACCATCAACGTCCACGTCCGCGTCATCGAGGGCAACCGCTCCCGTGTGCAGCAGTTCAAGGGCGTCGTCATCCGCCGTCAGGGCTCCGGCGTGCGCGAGACCTTCACGGTCCGCAAGGTCAGCTTCTCCGTCGGCGTCGAGCGCACCTTCCCGGTGCACACCCCGATCGTCGAGAAGATCGAGGTCGTGACCCGCGGTGACGTCCGTCGCGCCAAGCTGTACTACCTGCGCGAGCTGCGCGGCAAGGCCGCCAAGATCAAGGAGAAGCGCGAGAGCTGAGCCGCGCCGCCCGGCACGCGATTTTTTGCGCCCGGGCAACGCAAAGCGCCTCTCGCGTCCGGTGTCCGGACGCGGCCGGATAGGCTCGGGCCCCGATGGACACCGACGCACAACGTACGGAGCGCGACCCCTCTCCCACCCCCGACACGGGGCCGGAGCAGGGGTCGCGCTCCGCGCGTTTCCTCGCCCGTGCGGCCCGTCTGCGGCACCGGCCGGTGACCCTGCTCGCGGTGTGTGTGGCGTTCGTCCTGCTGCTCAGCGCGGTCGTCGCACAGCCGTTTCTGATCCCCAGCTCCTCCATGGAGAACACCCTGCGGATCGGGGACCGGGTGCTGGTCAACAAGCTGGCGTACCGTTTCGGCAGCGAGCCGGCGCGGGGCGATGTGGTGGTGTTCGACGGCACCGGCTCGTTCGTTCACAGGGAGCAGGGGGAGAATCCCGTCACGGGGCTGCTGCGCGGAGCCGGCGCGGCGCTGGGACTGGCCCGTCCCGCCGAGACCGATTACGTCAAGCGCGTGATCGGCATCGGTGGTGACCATGTGACCTGCTGCGACAGACGGGGGCGGATCGAAGTGAACGGTGAGCCCGTGACCGAGGGCTACCTCCATCCCAAGGACGCGCCGTCCTCGGTGGAGTTCGACATCGTGGTGCCGGAGGGGAAGCTGTGGGTCATGGGGGACCACCGCGCGAAATCGAGCGACTCCCGCGACCATCTCGGTGAACCGGGCGGCGGCACGGTCCCCGTCGACAAGGTCATCGGCCGCGCGGACCTGATCACCTGGCCGTTCGGCCGCTGGCGCACCCTCGACGCACCGCCGTCCTTCGACCGGATACCCGCCGCGGCAGGCTCCCGTGGGTAGCCGCGGACGCCCCCGCCACGGGCGGCAGAGCGCCAAGGGGCCGGGCCGCGGCACAGACGGCGCGTACGGGGACTCCGGGGGCCCGTACGGCGACTCCGCGGTGCCCGGAGACCCCGAGCCCGGCGGCCGCGGTCAGCAGCCGCGCCGGCCGGCGACCGGCGGACGGGCCGAGCGGCGGCGCCAGGCCAAGCGCATCAAGCGCCGCAGGCGCCGCTCCTACCTCAAGGAAATCCCCATCCTCATCGGGGTGGCGCTGGCCATCGCCCTGGTCCTGAAGACCTTCCTCGTCCAGGCGTTCGTCATCCCGTCGGGCTCCATGGAGCAGACGATCAAGATCGGCGACCGGGTCCTGGTCGACAAGCTCACCCCCTGGTTCGGGTCCAAGCCGGAGCGCGGCGATGTCGTCGTCTTCCAGGACCCCGGGAACTGGCTCAAGGGCGAGCAGCACCAGCCCGCCGCCGACGGGGGTGCCTTCCAGCCGGTCAAGGACGTCCTGACCTTCATCGGGCTGCTGCCGTCGGACGATGAGAAGGACCTGATCAAGCGGGTCGTCGGGGTCGGCGGCGACACCGTCAAGTGCTGCGACACGAAGGGCCGGGTCACCGTCAACGGCACCCCGCTGACCGAACCGTACGTCCATCCGGGGAACCCGCCCTCCCAGATCAAGTTCACGGTGAACGTGCCCACGGGGCGGATCTTCGTCATGGGCGACCACCGCTCCGACTCCGCGGATTCGCGCTTCCACCTGGACGAGCCGTACCGTGGCACGATCTCGGAGAAGAAGGTCGTGGGCCGCGCCGTGGTGATCGCCTGGCCGTTCAGCCACTGGCGGCGCCTCGACGAGCCGGACACGTTTGCCACAGTGCGCGACGCGCCGGGCGCCAAGGCGTCCGCGGCGGATCCGCCGCATAGGGTGTCACCTGAGACTTTGACCGTACTCCCGACCCCTGCGGAACTCCCGCTCGTTATGGGAGTGGCGGGCCTGCACCGGTTGACGGGTGGGCGAGTGCGTGGAGTGAGGAGCAGATGTGGGGGACTTGGCGGTCGGCGCGCGGTCCGGAACCGAAGAGCCCGAAGAGCCGGCAAGGCGCGGTGAGACCCCGCAGCCGGCGGCGAGTTCCGTGCATCAGTCACGATCACAGTCACAGTCGGAGCAGCAGGCACAGCCGCCGCATGGGGTGCCGCTGAGCAAGCCGGATACATCGGATGCGCCCGATCCGCTGGGCGCGGCAGCGGACGAGGAGGCGAGCGGCAGCGTGAAGAAGGGCAAGAAGCCGCGCGCCTTCTGGAAGGAGCTGCCGATCCTCATCGGCATCGCCCTGCTCCTGGCGCTGCTGATCAAGACGTTCCTGGTCCAGGCGTTCTCCATCCCGTCCGACTCGATGCAGGACACCCTGCAGCGCGGGGACCGGGTCCTGGTCGACAAGCTGACGCCGTGGTTCGGGTCCAAGCCGGAGCGCGGCGAGGTCGTCGTCTTCCACGACCCGGGCGGCTGGCTGAACGAGACCCCGACGCCCGAGCCCAACCCCGTCCAGAAGGTCCTCAGCTTCATCGGCCTGATGCCCTCGGCCGAGGAGAAGGACCTGATCAAGCGGGTCATCGCGGTCGGCGGCGACACGGTCGAGTGCCACGGCAGCGGCCCGGTCAAGGTCAACGGCAAGGCCCTCAAGGAAGACTCGTACATCTACCCCGGAGCCACGCCCTGCGGGGACCGCGCCTTCGGTCCGATCCATGTCCCCGAGGGGCGGATCTGGGTGATGGGCGACCACCGCGACGACTCGCTCGACTCCCGCTACCACCAGAACCTCAAGGGCAACGGCACGGTGTCGGAGGACGAGGTCGTCGGCCGGGCCTTCACCATCGCCTGGCCCATCACGCGCTGGGCGACCCTGCCGGTGCCGGACACCTTCGACCAGCCCGGCATCAGCAAGGCCGTGGCGGCGGCTCCGGCCGCGCTGGGCCTGGCGGGTGCGGTGCCCCTCGTGCTGTGGCGTCGCAGGAGGCTGACCGGAGAGCGTAACCCCAGGTAAGGTGCCGTCCCGGATCTTCGACGCGGGCCGGTCCGCGGGGTGGGAGCTGGGATGAGCAGCAGTACGGATCGCAGGACCGACGGCCGCGGCCGGACGACGGGCAGTGTGCTGTCCGGTCTGGCCGTGGCCGTCGGCTGTGTGCTGTTCCTGGGCGGCTTCGTATGGGCGGCGCTGATCTACCGCCCCTATACGGTGCCGACCGATTCGATGGCCCCGACGATCGCGGCCGGTGCCCGGGTCATCGCCGAGAACGTGGACGGCTCCGAGATACGCCGCGGGGACATCGTCGTCTTCCAGGACTCCGTCTGGGGCGATCAGCCGATGGTCAAGCGCGTCGTCGGCGTCGGGGGCGACAAGGTCTCCTGCTGCACCAAGCAGGGCCGGCTGACCGTGAACGGAACCCCCATCGAGGAACCGTATCTGCAGGGCAGTGGTCCCGCCTCGCCCGTCGGTTTCAAGGCCGCGGTCCCCGCCGGCCAGCTCTTCCTGCTCGGCGACAACCGCAGCGACTCACTCGACTCCCGGGTCCACCTCACCGACGGCGACCACGGCTCGGTGCCGCGCAGCGCCGTACGCGCCCGGGTCGACGCCCGCGCCTGGCCGCTGGACAGCGTCGGGATGATGGAGCGCCCGGCCGGATTCTCCGCCCTGCCCGGCGGCACCTCGCAGCCCGGCCCGCTGCAGCCCATCACCCTCGCGGTGGTCGCCGGCGCGGTCCTCATCCTCGGCGGCGGGGCCTACGGGCCGATCGCCCGGCGCAGGGCGCGCAGGCGTGGGTGAGCGGGCCGCCGGAAGGCCGGCGGAGGGGAGCGGGCCCGCGGGCCCCGGGGAGTCGGATCAGGCCGGCGTGCGGCAGGTCTCCCGGATCGTGCTGCTCGACCCCGATGACCGGATCCTGCTGCTCCACGGTTTCGAGCCGGAGCATCCCGGCGAGACCTGGTGGTTCACCCCTGGTGGCGGCCTGGAGGGCGGCGAGACCCGGGAAGCGGCCGCCCGCCGCGAGCTCGCCGAGGAGACCGGGATCACCGACGTCGTCCTCGGCCCCGTCCTGTGGAAGCGCCTCTGCTCCTTCCCCTTCGACGGGCGGCGCTGGGACCAGGACGAGTGGTACTACCTGGCGAGAACGGACCGGACCGCCACCGACACCGCAGGACATACGGAGCTGGAACGGCGCAGCGTCTCGGGACTGAGGTGGTGGACTTTGGAGGAACTGTCCGCGTCCCATGAGACGGTGTATCCGACCAGACTCGCCGAGCTGCTGCGCACACTGCTCGACGAAGGGCCCCCTGGTGCGCCGGTGCAGCTGGAGACCGAGAGCGTCTGACGCACAATAGGGGGACGCACGGCTGAAGGGGATCTGCCATGAGCGCCGAGGACCTCGAAAAGTACGAGACCGAGATGGAGCTGAAGCTCTACCGGGAGTACCGCGACGTCGTCGGGCTGTTCAAATATGTGATCGAGACCGAGCGGCGTTTCTACCTCACGAACGATTACGAGATGCAGGTGCACTCGGTTCAGGGCGAGGTCTTTTTTGAGGTCTCGATGGCCGACGCCTGGGTCTGGGACATGTATCGCCCGGCCCGCTTCGTCAAGCAGGTGCGCGTACTCACGTTCAAGGACGTGAACATCGAGGAGCTCAACAAGAGCGATCTGGACCTGCCGGGGAGCTGAGCCGGCCGCACGGGCGGCGGGGCGGCCGGGCAGCCGGTGCGCCCTCCGCGGCGATGTCCGGCGTGCCCTGTGCCGCCCCTGTGCCGCCTCGTGTGGGTGAGCGGGTTATCCACAATCGGCTCGTTGTCCACCAAGATCCAATAGGTCGCGGTGAGGGCGTCACAGTCGGTGCCGGAGGTGGTACCGCATGAACGCCATGCAGGCCGGCCGCACGGCCGGGGACGACGCACGGATCAGGGACGGGGCGCGGGGGAGGCGCCGGAAGCGGCCGGGCACGGGAGGCAGGCCCGCCGCGGGCAGGCCACCGGGCGGCACGCCGCCGGCTGTACGGCGGCCGGCTGCCGAGCTGCCGGGGGCGAAGCGCACGGACATCCGCCGACGCACACTCGGCCGCTACGGCGAGGACCTGGCCGCCCGGTGTCTCATCGAAGCCGGGATGCGGATCCTGGACCGCAACTGGCGCTGCCGCGAGGGCGAGATCGACATCGTCGCCGCCGACGGCGACGCCCTGGTCGTCTGCGAGGTCAAGACCCGCCGCGCCGGCCGCTTCGAACACCCCATGGCGGCCGTACGCCCCCAGAAGACGGCCCGGCTGCGCCTGCTGGCGGAGCGCTGGCTGGAGCGGCACGGCGGCCCGCCACCCGGCGGCGTACGGATCGATGTCGTCGGCGTGCTCCTGCCGGCCCGGGGCGCCCCGGTCGTCCAGCACGCACGAGGGGTGGCGTAATGGGATTCGCCCGTACCTGCTCCGTCGCCCTGGTCGGCGTCGAAGGCGTGGTCGTCGAGGTCCAGGCCGACCTCGAACCCGGCGTCGCGGCCTTCACCCTCGTCGGGCTCCCGGACAAGTCCCTGGTCGAGTCCAGGGACCGGGTGCGCGCCGCCGTGGTGAACTCCGGCGCCGAGTGGCCCCAGAAGAAGCTCACGGTCGGCCTCAGCCCGGCCTCCGTACCCAAGAGCGGCAGCGGATTCGACCTGGCCGTGGCCTGCGCGGTCCTCGGGGCCGCGGAGCGCCTCGATCCCCGTGAACTCACCGACGTGATGATGATCGGCGAACTGGGCCTGGACGGCCGGGTCCGCCCCGTCCGCGGCGTGCTGCCCGCCGTACTCGCCGCCGCCGACGCCGGATACCGCCAGGTCGTCGTTCCGGAGCGGACCGTCGCCGAGGCCTCGCTCGTGCCCGGTGTCTCCGTCCTCGGCGTCCGCAGCCTGCGCCAGCTGATCGCCGTCCTCGCCGACGAACCGGTGCCCGAGGAGGAGAGCCCGCTGGAAGAGGGCCGCCCCGACCCGCTGCTGGCCGGACTGGTCGTGCCCGGCACCGGCGTCAGCGCGGGGCTGCCCCACGGCGACCACACACCCGACCTCGCGGATGTCGCAGGACAGTACGAAGCCCGCCGCGCCCTGGAAGTGGCCGCCGCCGGGCGCCACCACATCTTCCTGAAGGGTCCGCCCGGCGCCGGCAAGACCCTGCTCGCCGAACGCCTCCCGGGACTGCTGCCGCCGCTGTCCCCCAAGGAGTCCCTGGAGGTCACCGCCGTCCACTCGGTGGCAGGCACCCTTCCGCCGGGACAGCCGCTGGTGCACCGGCCGCCCTACTGCGCCCCGCACCACTCCGCGACGATGGCCTCCCTGGTGGGCGGCGGCACCGGCCTGCCCCGCCCCGGAGCCGTGTCCCTCGCCCACCACGGCGTGCTCTTCGTGGACGAGGCCGCCGAATGCAGCCCCCGTGTCCTGGACGCCTTACGTCAGCCCCTGGAATCCGGGTACGTCGTCATCGCCCGTGCCGCGGGCATGATGCGCATGCCCGCCAGGTTTCTGCTGGCCCTCGCCGCCAACCCCTGCCCCTGCGGGCGACACGGCACCAGCGGCGGCGGCTGCGAATGCCAGCCGTCCGCCATCCGCCGCTACCGCGCCCGCCTCTCCGGGCCGCTGATGGACCGGGTGGATCTGCGGGTCTCCGTGGAACCGGTCGCCCGTGCCGAACTGGTCGCGCTCGGCCGCAGCGGCGAATCCACCGAGACCGTGGCCGAACGCGTAAGGGCGGCTCGTGAACGCGCCGCGGCCCGCCTCGCCGACACCCCCTGGGGCACCAACAGCGAGATCCCCGGCCATGAACTCAGAACCCGCTGGCAGGTCCACCCCGGCGCCCTGGCCAAGGCGGAACGCGACCTCGAATGCGGCCTCCTCACGGCCCGCGGACTCGACAGGGTCCTCCGCGTCGCCTGGACCGCCGCCGATCTGGCCGACCGTGACCGCCCCACCAGGGAAGACGTCAACTGGGCCCTGGAGCTGCGGACCGGAGTACGCCGCGGAGCACTGGCGAAGACGGGCGGCGGGGGAGGCGTTGGCGGCAACGGCAACGGCAACGGCAGCGGCAAGGGCAGCGGCAGCGAGCGGGAGACGGCGGCCGCCGGGCTGTCGTACGGGCAGGGGTGAGCCATGAAGGGAACCGACGGGTATGGAGCCGACGCGCCCGGAGCTGAGGCCTGCGAAGCCGCCGCGCCCGGAACCGAGGCGCCCGGAACTGAGGCCTGCGGAGCCAGCGCATACGGAGCCGAGGCATACGGAGCCGAGGCGTGCGGAACCGGCCGAGACGGAGCCGGGGCAGGCGCAGCCGCGGCATGTGGAGTCGACGCATGGGGCTTCGCCGCCCATGGGCTGCCAGCGCAGGCGGACCACGCGAGCCGCGCGTCCGGTCCGGAGACCGATCCGGACCGCCCGCTGCTCGCGACCGCCGAACCGCGCTCCGCGCTACGCTCCGTCGTGCGCCCCGCGTTCGCCCGGCCACCGGCTCTCCGCCAGGCCCGCGATCCGCAGTGCACGGCCCGCGCCGCCCTCACCCGGATCCTTGAGCCGGGTGACGAAACCGCCGGCCGCTGGCTGCGCGAGATGGGCCCGGTGGCGCTGTGGCACGCGCTGTCCGACGAAGCGGCCGATCCGCCCGCAGGCGCAAGCCCGGCCAAGATCGCGGGCCTGAGGATGCGCGCCGCGCGGGCACGCCCCGCGGAGGACCTCGCCGCGATCACCGCACTCGGCGGACGCTTCATCTGCCCAGGGGACGAGGAATGGCCCCGTCAGCTCGACGACCTCGGCGACGCCCGCCCCATCGGCCTCTGGGTGCGCGGGAGGACCAACCTCCGGATGTGGGCGCTGCGCTCCGTGGCCGTCGTCGGCGCACGGGCCTGTACCGAATACGGCGCCCACCTGGCCACCACCCTCGGCGCCGGCCTCGCCGACCGTGGCTGGACGGTCGTCTCCGGAGCCGCCTACGGCATCGACGGCGCGGCCCACCGCGGCGCGTTGGCCGCCGACGGCGCCACCGTCGCCGTCCTCGCGTCCGGCGCCGACTACATCTACCCGCGCGGTCACACCGAGTTGATCGGGCGGATCGTCGAACAGGGCCTGGTGGTCGCCGAGTTGCCGCCCGGCGACCACCCCACCCGCAGCCGCTTCATCCAGCGCAACCGCGTGATCGCCGCGCTGACCAGAGGCACCGTCGTCGTGGAGGCCGAACTTCGCAGCGGGTCGCTGGTCACCGCCCGGCGAGCGGTGAGCCTCGGGCGGTTCACGATGGGCATGCCGGGGCCCGTCACGAGCGGACTGTCCGCCGGAGTCCACCAACTCCTGCGCGGCGAGGCGATGGTGGTCACCGACGCCGACGAGGTCGTCGAACTCGTCGGCAGCATCGGCGACCTCGCCCCCGAGCGGCGCGGGCCGACCCTCGTCCGCGACCTGCTGGACCCCGTCGCGGCCCGCGTGTGGGAGGCGCTGCCCGCCCGCGGCAGTGCGGCCACCGACCACCTTGCCCGGGAAACGGGCACATCCCGCGACGTCGCCCAGGGAAAACTCCTTGAGCTGCAGGCCCTCGGATTCGTTCAAAGGTGCGGCGACCGCTGGGAGTTGGCGCGACGCGCCGAGACGGCCGAAGGTTCCCGGCGAGGCGGTACTTGACCTGGGGCGAACGGGTGAAAGGGTGAGGGGAATGACCGCAGAATCCAGGTTTGCCATGCTTCGACGCATGGGTCCGACCCGTGGGGCGACCCCGATGTGGCCCCATGGACGCACGGGCTCCCGTCCACCGCGTCGTCCCCGCGTCCGTCCGCACGGTCCTCCGTACGCCGGCGCCCGGCCCCGTGCCCGGGTGTCGACACGCCGTACGAAGTAACCCTGAGGTGCGGGCAGCGGAACGTATCTGCGCACCCCCGAACCTGGCTTCCTCGCGTACCGCGACGCTGTGGTCACGCTACGCTCACAGACACATTCCACCCTCATGCATCCATCCACCCGCGTCTCGGCAGAACGGCTCAAGGCGACGAATGCCCCAGCACACCTCCGGGTCTGACCGTGCGGCAGTACCACCCGCCGCGCGCGGCAGCGTGCGCCCCGCCCCGCCCAGCTCGGTCGACGAGCTGTGGCGCTCCTACAAGGCATCCGGCGACGGACGGCTGCGGGAGCAGCTGATCCTGCACTACTCCCCCCTGGTCAAGTACGTCGCCGGACGCGTCAGCGTCGGACTGCCGCCCAACGTCGAGCAGGCCGACTTCGTCTCCTCGGGAGTCTTCGGACTGATCGACGCCATCGAGAAATTCGACCCCGAACGCTCCATCAAGTTCGAGACCTACGCCATCACCCGCATCCGCGGCGCGATGATCGACGAGCTGCGGGCGCTGGACTGGATCCCCCGCTCCGTACGGCAGAAGGCCCGCGCCGTCGAACGCGCCTACGCCACCCTCGAAGCACAGCTGCGCCGTACCCCGTCCGAGGCGGAGGTCGCCGACGAGATGGGCATCGCCCTGGAGGAACTCCACAGCGTGTTCAGCCAGCTGTCCCTGGCGAACGTGGTCGCGCTGGAAGAGCTGCTGCACGTCGGCGGCGAGGGCGGCGAACGGCTCAGCCTGATGGACACCCTTGAGGACACGGCCGCCGAGAACCCCGTCGAGATCGCCGAGGACCGCGAACTGCGGCGGCTGCTCGCACGCGCCATCAACACCCTCCCCGAGCGCGAGAAGACCGTGGTCACGCTCTACTACTACGAGGGACTCACGCTCGCCGAGATCGGCAACGTCCTCGGCGTCACGGAGAGCAGGGTCAGCCAGATCCACACCAAGTCCGTACTGCAGCTCAGGGCGAAGCTCGCCGACGTCGGACGCTGAGCCACCGCACACCGGCCGCGCCTTCCCGGGCCGTGTCGCCGGGTGGAGTGCCGCGACGGGCACGCCATCCGTACAGTGGTGCCGTGCCCAGGATTCGAGCGGCCTCTGTGGCCGAGCACCGGACGATGCAGCGCGGCGCCCTCTTGGACGCCGCCCGCTCCCTGCTGTCCGAAGGCGGAACGGAGGCGCTGACCTTCCCCGCCCTCGCCGAGCGCACGGGACTCGCGCGCTCCTCCGTGTACGAGTACTTCCGCTCGCGTGCGGCCGTCGTCGAAGAGCTGTGCGCGGTCGACTTCCCCGTGTGGGCCGCCGAGGTTGAGGCGGCGATGCAGCGCGCCGACACGCCCGAGGAGAAGGTCGAGGCGTATGTGCGCCGGCAACTGGCACTGGTCGGCGACCGGCGCCACCGGGCCGTCGTCGCCATCTCGGCCGGCGAGCTGGACGCGGGCGCGCGCGAGAAGATCCGTGCCGCGCACGGCGGACTCATCGCCATGATCGTCGAGGCGCTCGCAACCCTCGGCCACGCACAGCCGCGGCTCGCGGCGATGCTGTTGCAGGGCGTCGTCGACGCCGCGGTCCGCCGCATCGAGCTGGGCGCCGCGGAAGACCCGGACGAGATCACGGAGGCCGCGGTTGCGATGGTGCTCCACGGGGTCGCCCGCACCTGACCCCGGGCCGCCCCGGCCCCGGCCCGCCACCCCCGCCCTCACCCGCGGGCCCCGGCCGCGCCCCAGCAGCTCCGCCCCTCCCCGCCGGACGGCCGGGAGTCAGCCGGCCGATCGCCCAGAGCGCGGCGGCCGCGAGGCAGACCGCCCCGATGAGGGCCGCCCCGGACGGCGTCGGTCTTCCCACCTGAGCTGCCGGCTCCGGTGGCCCCGGCCGGCGGGGAACCGTACGGCCGCCCGGCGGCAGGGGGACACCGAAGACCGGCAGCAGCCGCGACGGGCCGCCGCCGCGCATGCTCCGGGGGAGCAGCGACAGCGGGTCCAGATACGTCGCGCCGCGGCGCAGGCCCCAGTGGAGGCATGGCCCGCGGCAGTGGAACGGGCCGCGCTGCACGACGGCGACCGGCTGGCCTGCCGCGACGCGCTGCCCTTTCCGGGCCGTGGGGCGTACGGGCTCGTACGTCGTGCGTAAGGAAGGGCGGCCCGACCGCGACACCTCGATGGTCAGGACGCCGCGGCCGGCGACCGTCCCCGCGAACGCCACCCGGCCGGGCGCGGCGGACCGTACCGTCGCGCCGGCGGACGAGGCCAGGTCCACGCCGCGGTGCCCGGCCGCCCAGGGCGAAGGGGGCGGCTCCCAGCCGCGTAACACCGTGGGGCCCAGGCCCGACGGCCCCGCCACCGGCCAGGCCCTGTCCTCCGGAGCCGCGGCATGGGCCAGCGGGGACGCCAGGACCATCGCCCACAAGGCGAGCAGGGCGGCAGCGGCCGGGGCGAGGAGCACGCCTGCCGCGCGGGCCGGGAAGAAGCAGCTCGGTCCGTATCCGTGCAGGGGCGGCATCGGCCGGCGTGGGAGTCGCAGCCGGCCGCGGAGCCCGCACCGTCTGCGCCCGGCCCTCGTCGCGGAGCCGCCGGTCAGGGAATTTCGTCGGGTGTCCTGTCGCATGTCTCGACGGTGACGGAGTCCGCCGCGACGGGGGGATCTTGGTCCGGAGCTGTGGACGAAGGGCCGGTTGTGGACAACGGCGTCACCCGTCCGGGTCCGGTCCTGGCGCGCCGCGGATTCGAAATGGTGCGTGTCGCCCGGTGCATCGGCAGTCCCGTACACTTCTGATGGCGATCCGGGTCACCGGGTCGACTTCGCACGCCCCGCCGTCAGTGCACCAGTCCCGTTCGGGCAGCACGACGGCCGCGCCCCTCGGTCCTAGGACGGCCCCGCAAGGTGTCTTCCCCGGCAGGCGCGTCGGGGCGTCAGGCACCGCGGCCGACCGGCCGCAGTGGAACCGAGAACAACAAGGAGTACGGCCATGGCCGTCGTCACGATGCGGGAGCTGCTGGAGAGCGGCGTCCACTTCGGGCACCAGACCCGCCGCTGGAACCCGAAGATGAAGCGCTTCATCTTCACCGAGCGCAACGGCATCTACATCATCGACCTGCTCCAGTCGCTGTCGTACATCGACCGCGCCTACGAGTTCGTCAAGGAGACCGTCGCCCACGGCGGCTCCGTCATGTTCGTCGGCACGAAGAAGCAGGCCCAGGAGGCCATTGCCGAGCAGGCGACCCGCGTGGGCATGCCCTACGTGAACCAGCGCTGGCTCGGCGGCATGCTGACCAACTTCTCGACCGTCTACAAGCGCCTGCAGCGCCTGAAGGAGCTCGAGCAGATCGACTTCGAGGATGTGGCCGCCTCCGGCCTCACCAAGAAGGAGCTCCTGGTTCTCTCCCGCGAGAAGGCCAAGCTGGAGAAGACCCTGGGCGGTATCCGCGAGATGCAGAAGGTGCCCAGCGCCGTCTGGATCGTGGACACCAAGAAGGAGCACATTGCCGTCGGTGAGGCGCGCAAGCTCAACATCCCGGTCGTCGCGATCCTCGACACCAACTGCGACCCGGACGAGGTCGACTACAAGATCCCGGGCAACGACGACGCGATCCGCTCCGTCACCCTGCTCACCCGCGTGATCGCCGACGCCGTCGCCGAGGGCCTCATCGCCCGCTCCGGTGCCGCCACCGGCGACCAGAAGCCCGGCGAGAAGACCGCTGCCGCCGAGCCGCTGGCCGAGTGGGAGCGCGACCTGCTCGAGGGCGAGAAGAAGGCCGACGCCGAGAAGCCCGCCGAGGCCCCCGCTGCCGAGGCCCCGGCCGCCGAGGCCGAGAAGCCGGCTGCGGACGCCGAGCAGGCCTGACCTCCGGACCGGTTGATGACGGCGGGGGAGGGCGCCACGAGCGCCGCCCCCGCCGTCCACCCGTAGATCTTTCGACCCGAGATTTCGAGAAGAGATTCACAGACCATGGCGAACTACACCGCCGCTGACGTCAAGAAGCTCCGCGAGCTCACCGGCGCAGGCATGATGGACTGCAAGAAGGCCCTGGACGAGGCCGAGGGCAACGTCGAGAAGGCCGTCGAGGCGCTGCGTATCAAGGGCCAGAAGGGCGTCGCCAAGCGCGAGGGCCGCTCCGCCGAGAACGGCGCCGTGGTCTCCCTGATCGCCGACGACAACGCCTCCGGTGTCATCGTCGAGCTGAAGTGCGAGACGGACTTCGTCGCCAAGGGTGAGAAGTTCCAGGCCGTCGCCAACGAGATCGCCGCGCACGTCGCCAAGACCGCCCCGGCCGACGTCGAGGCTCTGCTCGCCTCCGAGATCGAGGCCGGCAAGACCGTCCAGGCGTTCGTCGACGAGGCCAACGCCAACCTGGGCGAGAAGATCGTCCTGGACCGCTTCGCGCAGTTCTCCGACGGCTACGTGACGGCGTACATGCACCGCACCATGCCTGACCTGCCGCCGCAGATCGGTGTCCTCGTCGAGCTCGACAAGGAGAACGCCGAGGTCGCCAAGGGTGTCGCGCAGCACATCGCCGCCTTCGCCCCGAAGTACCTCTCCAAGGAAGACGTCCCGGCCGAGGTCGTCGAGGCCGAGCGCCGCGTCGCCGAGGAGACCACCCGCGCGGAGGGCAAGCCCGAGGCTGCCCTGCCGAAGATCGTCGAGGGTCGCCTCAACGGCTTCTTCAAGGACGCGACGCTGCTCGGCCAGCCGTACGCGCTCGACAACAAGAAGTCCGTCGAGAAGGTCCTGCAGGAGGCCGGTGTCACCCTGAAGCGCTTCTCGCGCATCAAGGTCGGCATCTGAGCCTGCCGCGAAGGCAGCGAATGACCTACGACCCCGCTAGGGTCGTACGCAGTCGGCCGCTCAACGGCCGGCCGCAGATGTGACGAGGAGGCCATTGCCGCAGAGGGATCTGGACCAGACCCACGGCAATGGCCTTCTTCGTATGTGCACGAGGAGAGCTCAATGAATCACGGTGCCGACGGCGCGCACACAGACCATGCCGGCAACAGCGGCCGGCGACGCTTCCTGCTGAAGCTGTCGGGCGAAGCGTTCGCCGGCGGCGGCGGGCTGGGTGTCGACCCCGATATCGTGCACGCGATGGCCCGCGAGATCGCCGCCGTGGTCCGCGACGGCTACGAGATCGCCATCGTGATCGGCGGCGGCAACTTCTTCCGCGGCGCCGAACTCCAGCAGCGCGGCATGGACCGGGCCCGCTCCGACTACATGGGCATGCTCGGCACGGTCATGAACTGTCTGGCCCTCCAGGACTTCCTGGAGAAGGAGGGCATCGACTCCCGCGTCCAGACGGCCATCACCATGGGGCAGGTTGCGGAGCCGTACATTCCGCTGCGTGCGGTGCGCCACCTGGAGAAGGGCCGGGTCGTCATCTTCGGCGCCGGTATGGGCATGCCGTACTTCTCCACCGACACCACCGCCGCCCAGCGCGCCCTGGAGATCGACGCCGAGGCCATGCTGATGGGCAAGAACGGCGTCGACGGGGTCTATGACTCCGACCCCAAGAAGAACCCCGACGCGGTCAAGTTCGACGCCCTCGAATACGGTGAGGTCATCACCCGTGACCTGAAGGTCGCCGATGCCACCGCCATCACGCTGTGCCGGGACAACAAGCTCCCGATCCTCGTGTTCGAACTGCTCGCCGAGGGCAACATCGCGCGTGCGGTGAAGGGTGAGAAGATCGGCACGCTCGTCAGCGATCAGGACACCCGGGCCTGACGGCCTCAACTGCCGCCATTCCGTGCGGGCATCGGCCCGTACGGGCGGCAACTCCCGGCCGGGGTAAGACCCCCGGTACGGGGATGGACAACCGCCTGCCGGTCGGACACCGTGCAGGAGAAGACGCGCGGCAGGGGCGAGGCTCTGCTTCTTACCGAAAAGACCAGGAGCAAGTGGTGATCGAAGAGATCCTCCTCGAGGCCGAGGAGAAGATGGAGAAGGCCGTCGTGGTCGCCAAGGAGGACTTCGCCGCGATCCGCACCGGGCGTGCGCACCCGGCGATGTTCAACAAGATCGTGGCGGACTACTACGGTGCGATGACGCCGATCAACCAGCTGGCGTCGTTCTCGGTTCCCGAGCCGCGGATGGCCGTGGTGACCCCGTTCGACAAGAGCGCGCTGCGCAACATCGAGCAGGCCATCCGCGACTCCGACCTCGGCGTCAACCCGAGCAACGACGGCAGCATCATCCGGGTGACGTTCCCCGAGCTGACCGAGGAGCGCCGCAAGGAGTTCATCAAGGTCGCCAAGAACAAGGCCGAGGACTCGAAGATCTCGATCCGCAGCGTCCGCCGCAAGGCCAAGGAGGCGCTGGACAAGCTCGTCAAGGACAAGGAGTCCGGCGAGGACGAGGTGCGCCGCGCCGAGAAGGAGCTCGACGACACCACCGCGAAGTACGTCGCGCAGGTGGACGAGCTGCTCAAGCACAAGGAATCCGAGCTCCTCGAGGTCTGATGAACGAGTCATCCTGGGGGGCCCCGCCCGGCGCCGGCCGTTGGGGACCGCCCGACAACGGACCGGCCTCCTCGCTTCGCGGTGCGGCGCCGACCGCCTCGGCGGGTCCCGTGCACGACTGGGGCGAAGCGGCGCAGACTCGGCCCATGCCCATCGTGCCCGAACCAGGCGGACACCAGGACGACGACCGGGAACAACGGGATATCCGGGATGACCGGGAACATCCGGACGACCGGGGGGCTGCTCGACTGAGCGGCCCCCTGTTCCGCGACGAAAAGCCGCAGGAGCCCATGCCCACCGCTTTCCCCGATCCCTCCGGGTCCGACCGATCGCCGGCCCCGGAGAAGCCGAAGAAGAAGGGCGCGGGGCGCAATCTGCGTGCCGCGATAGGGGTCGGCGTCGGTCTCGGCGCGGTCATTCTCGCGTCGCTCTTCGTCTACAAGCCCGTCTTCATCGGCGTGATCGCGATCGCCGTCGTCGTGGGGCTGTGGGAGCTGACCTCGCGGCTGGCGGAGCGCAAGGACATCAGGGTGCCGCTGGTGCCGCTCGCCGTCGGCGGCACCGCCATGGTGGTCGCCGGCTACGTACGCGGCGCCGAGGGCGCATGGGTGGCGATGGCGCTCACCGCGCTCGCCGTCCTGGTGTGGCGGATGACCGAGGCACCCGAGAACTATCTGCGGGACGTCACCGCCGGGGTGTTCGCGGCGATCTACGTGCCCTTCCTGGCGACGTTCGTGGCGCTGATGCTCGCCGCCGAGGCCGACGGGTCGCAGCGGGTGCTGACGTTCCTGCTGCTGACGGTCGTCAGCGACACCGGCGCCTACGCGGTCGGCTGGCGGTTCGGCAAGCACAAGCTCGCGCCGCGCATCAGCCCCGGCAAGACCCGCGAGGGGCTCGTCGGTGCGGTGCTCTTCGCCATGGTGGCCGGCGCGCTGTGCATGGAATTCCTGATCAAGAACGGCGCCTGGTGGCAGGGCCTGCTGCTCGGCCTCGCGGTCGCGGCCAGCGCCACCCTCGGCGACCTCGGCGAATCCATGATCAAGCGTGACCTGGGCATCAAGGACATGGGCACCCTGCTCCCCGGCCACGGCGGCATCATGGACCGCCTCGACTCCCTGCTGCCGACCGCCCCGGTCGTCTGGCTGCTGTTTGTGATCTTCGTGGGGTCGGGCTGAATCGCCCAGGTACTCTGGAAGGGCCCGCTGTCTGAGGCGGCGGGCCCTTTTCCGGCCTCGCGGCTGCGGGGATGGCCCCGTGAGTTCTCCGGGTTCCGGCATCGTTCTGCCGTTGGCTCCGCGACAGTGGAGATCGTCCGGCCCGTCGCATTGAGGAGTTTCGCCCATGGCACCGCCCGAGCCTGGTGTGCTGACTTTCGTCGCCCCCCGCGGCGCCAAGAAGCCCCCTCGGCACCTTGCCGATCTCAGCCCCGTCGAGCGCCGTGAAGCGGTGGCCGCGATCGGTGAGAAGCCGTTCCGCGCCAAGCAGCTGTCGCAGCACTACTTCGCCCGTTACGCGCACGACCCGGCGCAGTGGACCGACATCCCGGCGGCGGCCCGCGAGAAGCTGGCGAGCGAGCTGCTGCCGGACCTGATGAGCGTCGTACGGCACATCTCGTGCGACGACGACACCACCCGCAAGACCCTGTGGAAGCTGCACGACGGCACGCTCGTCGAGTCCGTGCTGATGCGCTACCCGGACCGGGTCACCATGTGCATCTCCTCGCAGGCCGGCTGCGGTATGAACTGCCCGTTCTGCGCCACGGGGCAGGCGGGGCTGGACCGCAACCTCTCCACCGCCGAGATCGTCCACCAGATCGTCGACGGGATGCGGGCGCTGCGCGACGGCGAGGTGCCCGGCGGACCGGCGCGGCTGTCCAACATCGTCTTCATGGGGATGGGCGAGCCGCTCGCCAACTACAACCGTGTCGTCGGCGCCATCCGGCGGCTGACCGACCCCGAGCCGGACGGCCTGGGCCTGTCCCAGCGGGGCATCACGGTCTCCACGGTCGGCCTGGTCCCGGCGATGCTGCGGTTCGCCGACGAGGGCTTCAAGTGCCGGCTCGCGGTGTCGCTGCACGCGCCGGACGACGAGCTGCGCGACACGCTGGTCCCCGTCAACACGCGCTGGAAGGTGCGTGAGGTGCTGGACGCGGCCTGGGAGTACGCGGAGAAGTCCGGTCGGCGGATCTCGATCGAGTACGCCCTGATCCGGGACATCAACGATCAGGCGTGGCGCGGTGACCTGCTGGGACGGCTGCTCAAGGGCCGGCGGGTCCATGTGAACCTGATTCCGCTGAACCCGACGCCCGGCTCGAAGTGGACCGCCTCGCGCCCCGAGGACGAGCGGGCGTTCGTGAAGGCCATCGAGGCGCACGGCGTGCCGGTGACCGTCCGGGACACCCGCGGCCAGGAGATCGACGGGGCCTGCGGGCAGCTCGCCGCCTCGGAGCGCTGACGGCCCGCTGGTACGGTGTGCTCGAACAAATGCACATTCCGACAGGGGAGCGCCACAGCGCTGAGAGTGCGGAAGCGTCGTAGTCCTACGGTGCCCGCAGACCCTTGAACCTCGCCCGGGTCATTCCGGGTAGGAAGTTCGGTCGTCACTCATGCTGTTGCGCCCTGCCCGCAGTCCCCTCCGTACGTCGTCGGACGTCGCGAGCCGTGGACTCCGGGCGGGGCCGCGTCTCTTCCTGGCCAGCCAGGAGGAAATCAGTGAGCACCACCAGCAGGATCACCGCCACCGCGCTGGCCGCCGCGGTCGGCATGACCGCGCTCGCCGCGTGCGGCAGCCCGGGCGACGGCGCGGACGCCAAGACCGTCACGCTCGTCAGCCATGACTCGGGTCCCTCCCAGTCCGCCCTTGCCGCCTTCGAGAAGGAGAGCGGCTACAAGGTGAAGGTCCTCAAGGGCGGGGACGCCGGCAAGGCCGTCAACCAGGCGATCCTGTCCAAGGGCAACCCCCAGGGCGATGTGTTCTTCGGCATCGACAACACCCTGCTCTCGCGCGGCCTGGACGAAGGCCTCTTCAGCCCGTACGAGGCCAAGGGGCTGGACAAGGTCCCGGCCGCGCTGCAGCTCGACAAGGGCAAGCACCGCGTCACCCCGCTCGACTACGGCGACATCTGCGTCAACTACGACCGGGCCTACTTCGAGCGGCACAAGATCGCGCCGCCGAAGACCTTCGACGATCTGATCAAGCCCCGGTACAAGGGGCTGCTCGTCACGGAGAACGCCGCAACCTCCTCCCCGGGGCTCGCCTTCCAGCTCGGCACCATCGCCACATACGGCAAGGAAGGGTGGCAGGACTACTGGAAGAAGCTCAGGGCCAACGGCGTTGAGGTCGTCGACGGCTGGGAGCAGGCCTACAACGACCGCTTCTCCGGCTCCGCGGGAGGCAAGGGCAAGGGCGACCGGCCGCTGGTGGTCTCCTACGCCTCCAGCCCGCCCGTCGAGGTGCTCGGCAAGAAGCCGGCGCCCCAGCAGGCCCCCACCGGGGTCGCGACCGGCACCTGCTTCCGTCAGATCGAATTCGGCGGCCTCCTCAAGGGCGCGAAGAACGAGAAGGGCGGCAAGGCGCTGCTGGACTTCCTGCTGAGCAAGAAGTTCCAGGAGGACGTCCCGCTGCTGATGTTCGTCAACCCGGCGCGCGCGGACGCCAAGGTGCCGGACCTGTTCACCACGTACGGCGCGAAGATCGACAAGCCGGCGACGCTGGCCCCGGAGGCGATCACCGAGAACCGCGAACAGTGGATCAAGCAGTGGTCCTCGCTCGTTCTGAAGTAACCGGCGCCCGGCGCCTTCGGCCGGCACGGGGAACGGCGGTGCGGCTCGGCCTGATGGCGGTGCCGCTCGCCTTCTTCGCGCTGTTCTTCGCCTACCCGGTGGCGGCGATCGTCGGACGCGGACTGAAGGACGGCGGACAGTGGCAGCTCGGCCGGTTCGGTGAGGTGCTGAGCGACCCGGATGTCGCGCATGTGCTGTGGTTCACCCTCTGGCAGGCGGCCGCCTCGACCGGACTGACGCTGCTGATCGCCCTGCCCGGCGCCTATGTCTTCGCGCGCTTCGACTTCCCCGGCAAACAGCTGCTGCGGGCGGTGGTGGCGGTGCCGTTCGTGCTGCCCACCGTCGTCGTCGGCTCGGCCTTCCTGGCGCTGGTCGGGCGGGGCGGGCTGCTGGACGACCTGTGGGGGCTGCGCCTGGACACCTCGGTGTGGGCGATCCTGCTGGCGCATGTCTTCTTCAACTACGCCGTGGTCGTACGGACCGTCGGCGGGCTGTGGGGGCAGCTCGACCCGCGTCAGGAAGAGGCCGCCAGGGTGCTGGGTGCCGGGCGGTTCACGGCCTGGCGGCGGGTGACGCTGCCCGCGCTGGGCCCGGCCGTCGCGGCCGCCGCCCTGATGGTCTTTCTCTTCACCTTCACCTCCTTCGGGGTGGTGCAGATCCTCGGCGGCCCCACCTTCTCGACGCTGGAGGTGGAGATCTACCGGCAGACCGCGGACTTCCTGGACCTGCCCACGGCCGCGGTCCTCACCATGATCCAGTTCGCGGCGGTGCTGGGCGTACTGGCGCTGCACGCCTGGACCGTGCGCCGCAGGGAATCCACCCTCCGCCTCGTCGCCGCCTCGCAGACCGCGCACCGGCCGCGCGGCCGCGGCCAGTGGGCGCTGCTGTGGGGGACGCTCCTGGTCATCGCCGTCCTGCTCATCGTGCCGCTGGCCGTACTCGTGGAGCGGTCGTTCGCCGGGCCGCACGGCTACGGAACGGACTTCTACGCGTCGCTGCGCTCCGCCGCGGCCGCCGACAGCACCTTCACCGTCGCCCCCCTCGACGCCCTGTGGAACTCCCTCGCCTACGGGGCCGCCGCCACCGTCATCGCGCTGGTGGTGGGCGGGCTGGCGGCCGCCGCCCTGACCCTGCCCCGCCTGGGCCGGGGGCCGTCCGGGCGGACCCCCCTGGTCAGCCGGTTCGTCCGGGGATTCGACGCGCTGCTGATGCTGCCCCTCGGCGTCTCCGCGGTCACCGTCGGCTTCGGCTTTCTGATCAGCCTCGATGCGCCACCGCTGGATCTGCGCGCCTCGTGGTGGCTGGTCCCGCTCGCCCAGGCACTGGTGGGGGTGCCGTTCGTGGTCCGCACCATGCTGCCCGTCCTGCGGGCCGTCGACGGGCGGCTGCGGGAGGCGGCCGCCGTGCTGGGTGCCTCGCCGTGGCGGGTGTGGCGGGAGGTCGACCTGCCGATGGTGCGGCGGGCGCTGCTGATCGCCGCGGGCTTCGCCTTCGCCGTGTCGCTCGGCGAGTTCGGCGCGACGGTCTTCATCGCACGGCCGGACCAGCCGACGCTTCCGGTGGCCGTGGCCCGGCTGCTGGGGCGTGCGGGAGAGCTCAACTACGGGCAGGCGATGGCCCTGTCGACCATCTTGATGGTGGTGTGCGCCGGCGCCCTGCTGGCCCTGGAGCGCGCCCGAACCGACCACTCCGGGGAGTTCTAGATGACGGCACGGGACACGACTGCGGCACGGGACGCGACCACGGCACGGGAACTGCTGCGGCTGGGCGGGGTGACCGTCCGCTTCGGCGCCGCCGGACACCCCGCGCTCGATGCGGTGGACCTGGATGTCGCCGCGCACGAAATCGTCTGCGTACTGGGGCCGAGCGGCAGCGGCAAGTCCACCCTGCTGCGGGTGGTCGCCGGCCTCCAGCAGGCCGACGCCGGGCAGGTGCTGCTGGCGGGACGCGACCAGGCGGGAGTGCCCACACACCGGCGCGGCGTCGGGCTGATGTTCCAGGACCACCAGCTCTTCCCGCAGCGCGACGTCGCGGGAAACGTCGCCTTCGGACTGCGGATGCGGCGAGCCTCACGCGCCGACCAGGAGCGCACGGTGGCCGAACTGCTGGACCTCGTCGGGCTGCCGGGCGCCCAGCGGCGCGCCGTGGCCTCCCTCTCCGGTGGCGAACAGCAGCGGGTGGCGCTGGCCCGTGCGCTCGCCCCGCGCCCGACGCTGCTGATGCTGGACGAGCCGCTCGGCCAGCTCGACCGCGGGCTGCGCGAACGGCTGGTCGTCGAACTCCGCCGCCTCTTCCGCGAACTGGGCACCACGGTGCTCGCCGTCACCCACGACCAGGGCGAGGCCTTCGCGCTCGCCGACCGCGTCGTGGTGATGCAGGACGGCCGGATCGCGCAGACCGGCACACCACTGGAGGTCTGGCAGCGCCCCGCCACCGAATTCGTCGCCCGCTTCCTCGGCTTCGACAACGTGGTCGAGGCGCGGGTACAGGGCGGTGCCGCCGCCACCCCCTGGGGCAAGGTGCCGATTCCGGACGGCACCCCGGACGGGCCCTGCCGTCTGCTCGTACGCCCGGCCGGGGTGCGGCTGACCCCCGCAGCCGAGGGCCTGCCCGCCACGGTCGCGGCCCGCACGTTCCGCGGCACCCATGTCGCCCTGCTGCTCCAGCCGGACGGCGGGCCTCAGGTGGAGGCGGCCTGCGCGCTGCGGGACGCGCCGGAGGTGGGCGAACGCGTCGGCATCGGCTTCGCCGTGCGGGACGTCGTGGTGCTCGACGCCGCGGGCGGGCCGGCCTCGTAACCGGGGATCAGCGCTCGGGCGTGGTGGTCAGGGGGTGCGCCGGCCGCCCAGCGGGTGCGCCCTCGGCCGCCGGCCGCGGCAGGCCGCCGTGCGGCGCCGTACCGTCCGCGGGCAACGCCGTCGCCTCCGCGTCCGCATCGCCGGCCGGCGCCGGTGCGGGTTCCGTCTCCGACTCGCCGAACCAGGCGACCGCGACGGCGCCCGCCACGGCCACCACGAAGCCCAGGACGGCGACCCAGGCGAAGCCCGGACGCGAGGAGTCGCCGAGCCACAGCACCCCGAGGATGCCGGGGACCACGGTCTCGCCCACCACCAGCGCCGCCGTGGCGCCGTTGACCGAACCGATCTGCAGGGCGACGGTGTGCAGATACATCCCGCCGAAACCCGCGACGAGAATCGCGTACAGAGCGGGGTCGGCGAGCAGCGTGGGCAGATGGAACGGTTCCGCGCCGTTCAGCACCCGTACGCCGACGCCGAGCGCCCCGAAGCCCAGGCCGGAGAGCAGACCGGCGAGGATCGCGGCCCGTGCGCCCAGCAGGCGCACGATCAGGGTGCCGCCGCCCATCAGCACGATGGACGCCACGAGCAGCCACCAGTGGGTGGCGATCGGCGTGTGACCGCTGCCCTCCGGGCCCGCGGCCGTGGCGAGCAGCACCAACGCCGAACAGACCACCGCGATGGAGCTCCACTCGGCCCGGCTGAGCCGGATGCCGAGGAGTTTGATGCCCAGTACGGCGGTGATCACGAGGTTGGCGCTGATCACGGTCTGGGACAGGAACAGCGGCAGCAGCCGGGCCGCCAGCGCGCCGAGCCCGAAGCCGATGAAGTCCAGCACCGTGCCCACCATGAACTCCCAGGTCACGGCGGCCTTCGCGGTCGACGAGAGGCTGGGGCCGCCGTGCTGGGTGACGCCGGGCGCGGAGGACTTGGCCGCCTCCCGGCGTGCGGACTTGCGCGAACCCACCGCCTGTAGGACCGAACCCGTGCCGTAGCAGGCCGACGCCGCCACGGCCGTCAGAAGGCCGATGATCACCAGGAGCTCCGTTTCGCGCGCTGTATTACCTGTTCATTACCTGGCCTGGCAGACGCTCATTTCGGGACGGGAGTTGCCTCAGGCGGGCAAACAGATAGCGCGGCCCGTTGGCGCGGGCGGCGACGGAACCTCCGACAGGACCGGCGACGGAACCTCCGACGGGACCGGCGGCGGGGGACGCGGACCGGCGGCGGGGACGCGGACCGGTCAGGACGCCGCGGTCAGGAAGCCGCCCCCGCCTTGAGACGGGCCAGCGCCGCCGGGGCTTCGTCCACCGAGTCGACCAGGGTGATCCGGGCCGCCATCGGGCGGCCGGCCGCCAGCGCCTGCAGCAGCGGCCAGGCGGGCAGCTGCTCGGTCCAGTGCGCGCGGTTCACCAGCACCATCGGGGTCGGCTCGCCCCGCGACTCGTAGTAGTTCGGGGTCACGTTGTCGAAGATCTCCTGTACGGTCCCGGCCGCGCCCGGCAGGAAGACGACACCGGCGTTGCAGCGCGCCAGCAGACCGTCCTCGCGGACCGCGTTGACGAAGTACTTGGCGATATGGGTCGCAAAGGGATTGGGCGGCTCGTGCCCGTAGAACCACGTCGGTATCCCGACCGAGTGGCCGCCGCCCGGACGGCTCCGGCGCACGTCGAAGGCGGCCCGCGCCCACTCGGTGACCGAGGGGGCGAAGTGCGGTGCCTTGGCGAGGAGTTCGAGTGCCGAGTCGAGCATGTCGTCCTCGAAGGGCGCGACGTACGCCCCGAGGTTCGCCGCCTCCATCGCACCGGGGCCGCCGCCCGTGGCGACGGTCAGCCCGTCGCGGGCGAGCCGGCGGCCGAGCCGGGCGGCCCCGGCATAGGCGGCGGAGCCGCGCTCCAGGGCGTGCCCGCCCATGACGCCCACCACCCGGGCGCCGGCGAGGTGCTCCTCGAGGGCGTCGGAGACGGCGTCGTCGTGGATGCTGCGCAGCATCGAGGCGAAGATGTCACCGTCCGATTTGGTCTCCTGGTACCAGTGGTACGTGCGGGCGTCCGGGGTGGCGTCATAACCGCCGTCGACCAGTCCCGCGAAGAGCTCGTCCGGTCCGTAGAGGCCGCCTCGGTACGGATCGAACGGCAGGCCCGGTATGGGCGGGAAGACCAGCGCGCCCCCGGCACGGACCTTCGCGGCGGCGCCCGGTTCCATGACGCAGCCGAGGAACACCGAGTCCGTGGTGTCCATGCTGAGCAGCGCGAACGTACGGTCCGTCAGATCGAGCGACTGGACGCGGTGTCCGGCGAGACTGCCCGAGGCGACGACCCGGTCGAACTCCTCCAGGGACTCGATCTCCCGGTCGTGATCGCGGCGGCGGGGCGCTGGGGGTTGTGAATTCGGCTGCACGCCCGCCATGTTAGGACCGCAGCGACTCCACCAGAGGGCCGAGGTGACCGTCGGCGGCCGCCGCGTCCAGCGCCTCGCGCAGCGCGCTGTCGTAGGTGGGGCGCGCCTTCTGCTGGATGTCGCGGCCCGCTTCGGTGATCACGCTGTAGACGCCGCGGCGGTCGTCGGGGCACAGGTCCCGGCGGGTCAGCCCGGACGACTCCAGACGGGAGGCCAGCCGGCTCACCGAGCTCTGGTTGAGGCCGATGAGGTCGGCGAGCTCCTGCATGCGCAGCTCCCCGTCGTCCGCCTCGGCCAGCCGCGCCAGCGCGCGGTACTCGGAGAGGCCGATGCGGTGGTGCTGTTGCAGGGCCCGTGCCAGTTCCTGCTCGACGCGCGTGTGCAGTGCTCCGAACCGGTCCCAGTGCTCCGCGTCCATCGTCATCCGCTTTCTGCTGCCGCTTTCCGCTGCCGTCTGCCGTTCGGCCTCTGCCGTTCGTTGCTTGCCGCTTGCCGCTTGCCGCTTGCCGCTTGCCGTCATCGGCGGGGGGCTTGACAGCAGCGTACATGCACCTGAAACTTATGTATGCGCATGCAAGCAATGCATGTGCATGGATCTGAAGGCGTGCCGGGAGCACGCGCAGGTAAGCACGGGTAATCAGGGGGAGAGGATGACGATGGCGATGGTGACGCCGGCTTCCGAGGACGTCGTCGCAGAGGCCGCGGCGGCGCAGAAGATCGAGCGGATCGCGACCACACCGGACTGGTACGAGCCGTACAAGATCTCCCAGGCCATCAAGGCGGGCGGGTTGATCCATGTCTCGGGGCAGGCGGGAATCGACGAGCGGGGACGGACCGTGTCGGACGACTTCCTGACGCAGGGGCGCCAGGCGTTCGCGAACGTCGAGCGGGTCCTCGCCGCGGCCGGCGCCTCGCTTGCCGATGTGGTGAAGGTGGGCATCTTCGTGACGGACATGGCCGCGAACCTCGGCCATGTCATCACGCTGCGAGGGGAGTTCCTGTCCGAGCCCTATCCCGCGGACACCCTGCTGGAGGTGTCATCGCTGGCCCAGCCGGACTGGCACATAGAGGTGGAGGTCACGGCACTGGCCCGGTGAGCGCAACGCCTGGCGACCAAGGCCCAAGCGCCCGCTCTCATTCGATCAGGGCGTGCGTCAGCTTCATCAGGCGTTCCCGGGCCTCGGCGTCGTAGGCCTGGTCATGAGCCCGGGTGTCGGTGAACTGGTCGAAGTAACGGCCGGTGGTGGACGCGAGGTCAGGATCGACGAGCAGCCGGAGGGTCGGCTGTACGCCCTCGTCGATGGTGGTCACCGGAGTGAGGCCGTACTCGCGCACCCCGTTGGTGTCCATCAGATGGGCCGGATGGAGCGTGTTCACCGTGACGCCGGTGCCCTCCAACTCGGCGGCCAGATGGAACGTCGACATGATCAGCGCGAGCTTGCTCCGGCAGTAGGCCCGCAGGCCCTCGTAGTCGCGTTCCAGCATGACGTTGTCGAAGTCGACGGCCTCCTGCCCGATCGAAGCGACATTCACCACGCGGGCGGGAGCGGAGGAGGTGAGCAGGGGCAGCAGATCGCGAGTCAGGGCATAGGGGGCGAGGTGATTCACGGCGAAGCGCAGTTCATAGCCCTGCCGGCTCAACTCACGGCGAAGCGGATCGGCGCCGCCGCCCGCGACGGCGTTGTTGATCAATCCATCGAGCCGGGTCTCCGTCGCGCGGATCCGGGCAGCCATCGCGTGCACCTGGTCGAGGTCGGCCAGATCGGCGACGTAGGTGCGGACGGTGGTGCCGGGGGCGGCGGTCCGCACCTCGGCCGCCACGTTCTCCAGGCGGGTGCGGTCGCGGCCGTGCAGCAGGACGGTGCCGCCGCGGGCGGCCAGAGCGAGGGCGAGGCCGCGGCCGAGGCCCTGGGTGGCACCCGTGATCAGGGTGGTGCGTCGATTCATGGCACGCAGCCTGACAGCCCGGCGCTACGGCACAGGAGAGCGTGCTGAACCTGTTGTTGCCACCACCAGGCGACGAACCGCCGCGGCCAAACGCCCACGGGCGGTCCCTGGGTTCTCAAGGCGTCAACGCCCTGGGGTCCTGGGGTCCCCAAGGCCGCAACGTCCTGCTTCCCGTCTCAGTGCATCAACGGCAGCGTCACCATCTCCGCCACGGTCCAGGTCAGCGGCGCCAGGACGATCATCAGGGAGAGGGCGCGCAGGGCCGCGGCGCGGTAGAGGACGGAGGCGGAGGCGCCCAGTCGGCGGAGGGCGGCGGTGGTGTGGGCGCGGGCGGAGCGGGATTCGAGAGCGGCGGTGAGGGCACTGGCGGTGACACAGGCGAGGACGACCGCCGCGCCGATGGCGGTGAGCGGACCGAAAGGACGGGAGGGAGCGGTTTCATAGACCTTCACGGCGGCGTACGCGGCGGAGGCCACCGCGCACAGCACGCCGAGCGGACGGCCGAGACGGTGGGACTCCTCCTGCAGTACGCGTCCGGACAGCAGGCGCAGTGCGCCGGGGCGGCCGGCGCACAGGAGGCGCCCGCACAGATGCACCAGTCCGGGGCCGGCCAAGACGAGCCCGACGGCGGACAGCGCCCAGCCGGCCAGTACGCCCGGAGGGCTGCCGATCAGCCGGCCGGGCAGGGGCAGCAGACCGCCGGAGGCACCGGCGCCGTGGCTGGTGTAGGCCTCGACCGCGAGGCCGGCCGCGGCCAGGGCGACGCCCCACGGGAGCCCGGAGGGCGGGGAGGTCCTGGCGTGGGTGTCGGCGTCGGCGACGCCGGCCTCGTCGCGGGGGCGCAGGGCCACTGCGGTCGCGGCGGCGGCGGTCAGCGGTACGAGCGCCAGCAGCATGAGGGCGCCGACGAGCGGCAGCGGATGGCCCGAGCCGAGCAGGTCGGAGTCGATGCCCAGGCCGGGGGCGCCGACCGGGCCGCCGAGGTCGCCGCGCAGGCGGAGGAAGACGAACAGCGCGAGGAGGACACCGAGGAGACAGGTCAGCGCGGTGGAGGCGGTGGCGAGGAGGGTGAGACGGAGGGGGCCCATCCCGGCGGCGGTCATCCCGCGCTGGAGGCGGGCAGCGGGGTCCGTACGGGCCGTGGACACCGCGAACTGAGCGGTGGCGGCGAGCGGGGCCGCGCACCACAGCAGGCGGACCAGCGATTCGTCGGCCCGGGTCGGGTGGCCGGTGGCGTGGCCGAGGGTGGACAGCAGCAGGAAGCCGGTGGCGGCCGCCGCGGCCGCGACGAAGAGACGGCGCAGCAGAACGAGGGGGTGAGAGCCGCGGGCTAGACGGAGAGCGAGCACGCTGCCCTGCTTTCCTCATCGGAGGAGCCGGTGGTGGCCGGTGCGCCCGCCGTGTGCCGGCCGTCGAGGAGCGCGATGGAGCGGTCGGCGAGCGTGGCGACGCCGGGATCGTGGGTCGCCAGGACCACGGTGATCTGGTGCGAGCGGGCGGCGGTGGTGAGGGTGCGCAGCACCTGTGTGCCGTCGGCGTGGTGCAGCGGGGCGGTCGGCTCGTCCGCGAAGAGCACCTGGGGGGTGGTGGCGAGCGCGCGGGCGATCGCGATGCGCTGGCGCTGGGACTGGTCGAGCTGCGTGGGGCGGCGGCGGGCGCACATGCCGACGTCGAGGCGGTCGAGCCATTCGAGGGCGGTGTGCTTGGCCGTGCGGCTGCCGGTGCCGCGCAGCATCAGGGGGAGGGCGGCGTTCTCCCAGGCGGTGAGTTCGGGAACGAGGTGCGGTTGGGTGTCGATCCAGCCGAACCGGTCGAGGCGCAGCCGTTCGCGGCTGGGAGAGGAGAGGGTGTGCACGGGGGCGCTGTTGAACCAGACCTCGCCCTCGGTCGGGACGAGTTGACCGGAGAGGCACTTGAGGAGGGTGGTCTTGCCGCTGCCGCGCGGGCCGGTGACGGCGAGGATCTCACCTTCGCGGACGCCGAGGGAGATCTCGTCCAGGGCGGGGGTGCCGCCGTGCGTGTGGTGCAGGCCGCGGGCCCAGAGAACGTCGTTGTCAGGCGGGGCCACCATCTGCGCACCTCTTGCTTGTTCGCGTCGAGTCATTCCCCCGAGCGGGTGAACGACCATGGAGGGTATCGGTCACTAGCACGGTAAGGATTGGTGACCCCCGGTATTCGCCGCTTGGCAGCACAACGGCCCAGATTCACTCGTATGGCTTGAAGTGAGTGAATCTGAGCCGCTGGATGTTCAGTTGTGGATGAGCGGACCGGGAGGTGACGCGTCGGTCAGAGCTTGGTCCAGGCCTCGGTCAGGACCGTGCGCAGGATCTGCTCGATCTCGTCGAAGACCGGCTGGTCGGCAATGAGCGGCGGGGCGAGCTGGATGACCGGGTCGCCACGGTCGTCGGCGCGGCAGTAGAGACCGTTGTCGTACAGCGCCTTGGACAGGAAGCCGTACAGGACGCGCTCGGTCTCCTCCTCGTTGAAGGACTCCTTGGTGGCCTTGTCCTTGACGAGCTCGATGCCGTAGAAGAAGCCGTTGCCGCGGACGTCGCCGACGATCGGCAGGTCGTGCAGCTTCTGCAGGGTGCTCAGGAAGTTGCCCTCGTTGTCGAGGACGTGCTGGTTGAGGCCCTCACGCTCGAAGATGTCGAGGTTGGCCACACCGACGGCTGCGGAGACCGGGTGGCCGCCGAAGGTGTAGCCGTGCAGGAAGGTGTTGTCGCCCTTGTAGAAGGGCTCGGCCAGGCGGTCGGAGATGATGCAGGCGCCGATCGGGGAGTAGCCCGAGGTCATGCCCTTGGCGCAGGTGATCATGTCCGGGATGTAGCCGAACTTGTCGCAGGCGAACGTCGTGCCCAGGCGGCCGAAGGCGCAGATGACCTCGTCGGAGACGAGCAGCACGTCGTACTGGTCGCAGATCTCGCGGACCCGCTGGAAGTAGCCGGGGGGCGGCGGGAAGCAGCCGCCGGCGTTCTGCACCGGCTCCAGGAAGACCGCGGCGACGGTCTCGGGGCCCTCGAAGAGGATCTGCTGCTCGATCTGGTCGGCGGCCCAGCGGCCGAAGGCCTCGGGGTCGTCGCCGTGGATCGGGGCGCGGTAGATGTTGGTGTTGGGGACCTTGTGCGCGCCGGGGACCAGCGGCTCGAAGGGGGCCTTCAGACCGGGCAGACCGGTGATGGACAGGGCGCCCTGCGGGGTGCCGTGGTAGGCCACCGCGCGGGATATCACCTTGTGCTTCATCGGCTTGCCGGTGAGCTTGAAGTACTGCTTGGCCAGCTTCCACGCGGTCTCGACGGCCTCGCCGCCGCCGGTGGTGAAGAAGACCTTGTTGAGGTCGCCGGGGGCCTCGTTGGCCAGGCGCTCGGCGAGCTCCACGGCCTTGGGGTGGGCGTAGGACCACACGGGGAAGAAGGCGAGCTCCTGCGCCTGCTTGTAGGCGGTCTCGGCGAGCTCGACCCGGCCGTGGCCGGCGTTGACCACGAAGAGGCCGGCGAGGCCGTCGATGTAGCGCTTGCCCTTGTCGTCGTAGATGTTGGTGCCCTCGCCGCGCACGATGGTGGGCACGGGGGCGTTCTCGTACGACGACATGCGGGTGAAGTGCATCCACAGGTGGTCGTAGGCCGTCTTGGAGAGGTCGCGACTCATAGCTATCTCGTTCCCCAGGTGTAGGTCTGCTTCCGGAGCTTGAGGTACACGAAGCTCTCGGTGGACCGCACGCCGGGCAGCGTACGGATCCGCTTGTTGATCATTTCCAGAAGGTGGTCGTCGTCCTCGCAGACGATTTCGATGATGAGATCGAAGGAGCCTGCCGTCATGACGACGTACTCGACCTCTTCCATGGTCGTCAGGGCGTCGGCCACGGGGTCGAGGTCACCCTCGACGTTGATGCCGACCATTGCCTGCCGCCGGAAACCGACCGTGAGGGGGTCGGTGACCGCGACGATCTGCATCACGCCTTGGTCGAGCAGTTTCTGTACGCGCTGGCGCACAGCCGCCTCGGACAGGCCGACGGCCTTGCCGATCGCGGCGTACGGACGGCGCCCGTCCTCCTGGAGCTGCTCGATGATCGCCAGGGAGACGGAGTCGATCGACGGGGTGCCGTTTCTGTCACGAGTGGCCACGTCCTTCACTGTGCACGAGCCTCGACAGTCTTGCAACCCCAAATCGATGAAATTAGTCGTGTCGCGATCAGAATTTCACTGATTCCGTTGTTCCGGGGTGGCGGGTGTGTTGAAAACGTGGGTCCCGCGGCTAGGGTGGACCCGAAACCACCGGACATCTGACTGAAGGGGGCGCACAGTGACCACCGCACTGCGTCGTCTGCGCAACTACATCGACGGGGAGTTCCGGGACGCCGCCGACGGGCGGACCACGGAGGTGGTCAATCCCGCGACGGGTGAGGCGTACGCCACCGCGCCGCTCTCGGCCGCCGCCGACGTGGACGCGGCGATGGCTGCCGCCGAAGCCGCCTTCCCCACCTGGCGCGACCTGATCCCCGCCGAGCGCCAGAAGGTCCTGCTCAAGATCGCCGACCGCTTCGAGGAGTGGGCGGAGGAGCTGATCGCCGCCGAGTCCGAGAACTGCGGCAAGCCGATCGCCCTCGTACGCTCCGAGGAAATCCCGCCGATGGTGGACCAGATCCGCTTCTTCGCCGGCGCCGCCCGGATGCTCGAGGGCCGCTCGGCCGGCGAGTACATGGACGGCTTCACCTCGATCATCCGCCGTGAGCCGGTCGGCGTCTGCGCCCAGGTCGCGCCGTGGAACTACCCGATGATGATGGCCGTGTGGAAGTTCGCCCCGGCGCTGGCCGCGGGCAACACCGTCGTCATCAAGCCGTCCGACACCACCCCCGCCTCGACGGTGCTGATCGCCGACATCATCGGCAGCGTGCTGGACGAACTGGGCCACCCGCGCGGCGTGTTCAACGTCATCTGCGGCGACCGCGAGACCGGCCGCCTGATGGTCGAGCACAAGACCCCGGCGATGGCCTCGATCACCGGCTCGGTGCGCGCCGGTATGCAGGTCGCCGAGTCCGCGTCCAAGGACCTCAAGCGGGTCCACCTGGAGCTGGGCGGCAAGGCGCCGGTCGTCGTCTTCGAGGACACCGACATCGCCAAGGCCGTCGAGGACATCTCGGTGGCGGGCTACTTCAACGCCGGCCAGGACTGTACGGCCGCCACCCGCGTGCTCGTCCACGAGTCCATCCACGACGAGTTCGTCGCGGCGCTGGCCAAGGCCGCGTCGGAGACCAAGACCGGTGCGATCGACGACGAGGACGTGCTCTACGGCCCGCTGAACAACGCCAACCAGCTCAAGCAGGTCAAGGGCTTCATCGAGCGGCTGCCCGCCCACGCCAAGATCGAGGCGGGCGGCGAACAGGTCGGCGAGAAGGGCTACTTCTTCGCCCCGACCGTCGTCTCGGGCCTCAAGCAGGACGACGAGATCATCCAGCACGAGGTCTTCGGCCCGGTCATCACCGTCCAGTCCTTCACCGACGAGAAGCAGGCGGTGGAGTGGGCCAACGGCGTCGAGTACGCGCTCGCGTCCTCGGTGTGGACCAAGGACCACGCCCGCGCCATGCGGATGTCCAAGAGCCTTGACTTCGGCTGTGTGTGGATCAACACCCACATCCCGCTGGTCGCCGAGATGCCGCACGGCGGATTCAAGAAGTCCGGTTACGGCAAGGACCTTTCGGCCTACGGCTTCGACGACTACACCCGGATCAAGCACGTGATGACCTCGCTGGGCGGCTGACCCGCAGCGCCGACCGGTTGACCGGCCGGCCCGCGCGGCCGGCCGACCCGGGGGATCACCACCGTCGAGCGGCACGGAACGCTCGACACACCGTCGCGGGCGAAGGCCCGGCAGTTGACGCTCTGTCGCTTGCCGCCTTCGCCCGCGGCAGGTGAGAGTGCACACCATGGCTGATCTTTCGCGGCGGGCGCTGCTCCGCGGCATGGGCGGAGCAGGTGTGACGGGGGCGCTGGCCGCCATGACCGGATGCGGGGTGCCGCCCGCGTACGTAGAGGCCGCGGACCGGGCGGGTCCGGACCGTTCGGCACACGACCGCAGGCTCGTCTTCGCCAACTGGCCGCTGTACATCGACGTCGACGACCACGACGAACAGCTCCGGCCCACCCTCGACGCGTTCGAGCGGCGCACCGGGATCTCCGTCACCTACACCGAGGAGATCAACGACAACGACGAGTTCTTCGGCAAGATCAGCCCCGCGCTGATGAACCATCAGCCCACCGGCCGCGATCTGATCGTCATCAGCGACTGGATGTGCGCCCGCTACGTCCGCCTGGGCTGGGTCCAGAAGATGGACCGGGCCGCCCAGCCGCACGTCGCCCGCCACCTCGATCCGCTGCTGCGCACACCGCACTTCGACCCGGGCCGTACGCACTCCGTGCCCTGGCAGTCCGGGATCACCGGCATCGCCTACAACCGCAGAAAGCTCGGCCGGGAGATCCAGCACACCGCCGACCTGTGGAAGGACGATCTGCGCGGCCGGGTCACCCTGCTCTCCGGACTCGACGAGGCGTTCGCCCTGCTGATGCAGGGCAACGGCGCCGACATCACCCGCTGGACCGCCGACGACTTCCACCGTATGACCGACCAGCTCCGCGGCCTCGTCCGCAAGGGGCACATCCGGCGCTTCACCGGCAACGACTACATCAAGGACCTGGACTCCGGGGACGTGCTCGCCGCCCAGGCCTACTCCGGCGATGTGATCCAGCTCCAGGCGGACAACCCCGACATCGAGTTCGTGGTGCCGCAGGAGGGCGCCGAGCTCTGGGCGGAGAGCCTGATGATCCCCAACCTCGCGGACCACAAGCGCAACGCCGAGCGGCTGATCGACCACTACTACCGGCCGGAGGTCGCCGCGGACCTGGCCGCCTGGGTCAACTACGTCTGCCCCGTCCCGGCCGCGCGCGACGTGCTGGCCTCGTCCAAGGACAAGGAGCGCGCCGCGCTCGCCGAGGACCCGCTGATCTTCCCGGACGACGCGATGCGCAAGCGACTGGCCATCGCCCGCGACATAACGTCCAAGGAGCGGCCGGAGTTCGCCAGGGAGTGGAACGGGATCGTGGGGTTGTGATCGTGGGGTTGTGAGCGTGCTGGCCGTGGGGTGCCCTCGGCTGTGCGGTGTCTCGTTGTGGCCTGTGACCTGTTGCCTGTGCCCTGTGTCGTGGGCGCCGCCTTATGCCCTCTGCCGTGCGCCGCCTCCCTGGGCCCTCTGCCCCTGCCGTGTGGGGCCTCCCTGGGGCCCTGCGCCCTGTGCTGTGCGCTGCCTCCCTGCGCCCTCTGTTCTCTGCCCTCTGTCGTGTGGGCCTCCGTGTGCCGGGTGTCCTTTGCCGTGTGGGGCCTCCTTGTATTCCGGCAACGATTACGGAGAGTAATCGGTTCCCGGGTGTTGCGTGAGGATTCGTGAGGCTGCGTGATGGTCAGTGCCAGGAGGCTGTGTATGCGTCGATCTCGGCTGACAGGCGGGTTTTGGACGGGGTGTCCATGAAGGAGGCCTCGACGGCGTTCTTGGCCAGGGCGGCGAGGCCGGTGGTGTCCAGTCCCAGCAGCCGGGCGGCCACGCCGTACTCGGTGTTGAGGTCTGTGCCGAACATCGGCGGGTCGTCGCTGTTGATGGTGACCGGGACGCCGGCGTCGACCATCTCCTTGACGGGGTGTTCCTCCAGGGTGCGCACCGCGCGGGTGGCGATGTTGGAGGTGGGGCAGACCTCCAGGGGGATGCGGTGCTCGGCGAGGTGGGCCAGCAGCTCCGGGTCCTGGGTGGCGCTGGTGCCGTGGCCGATGCGCTCGGCGCGCAGGTCGCGCAGCGCGTCCCAGATCGTGCCGGGGCCCGTGGTCTCACCGGCGTGCGGTACGGAGTGCAGTCCGGCGGCGATCGCGCGGTCGAAGTACGGCTTGAACTGCGGGCGGGGGACGCCGATCTCGGGGCCGCCGAGCCCGAACGAGACCAGGCCCTCGGGCTGCAGGTCGCAGGCGATCCGGGCGGTCTCCTCGGCGGCTTCCAGGCCCGCCTCGCCGGGGATGTCGAAGCACCAGCGCAGGGCCACGCCCAGCTCGGACTCCGCGGCCTTGCGGGCGTCCTCGATGGCCTCGACGAACGCGGCGTCGGGGATGCCGCGGCGGGTGGAGCTGAAGGGCGTGATCGTCAGCTCGGCGTAGCGGATCTGCTGCCGGGCCATGTCCCGGGCGACCTCGTACGTCAGCAGGCGGACGTCCTCGGCGTCGCGGATCAGGTCCACTACGGAGAGGTAGACCTCGATGAAGTGCGCGAAGTCCCGGAAGCTGAAGTAGTCGGCCAGCGCTTCGGGGTCGGTGGGGACGGCGGAGTCGGGGTGCCGGGCGGCCAGCTCGGAGACGATGCGCGGTGAGGCCGATCCGACGTGGTGGACGTGCAGCTCCGCCTTGGGCAGGCCCGCGATGAAGGCATCGAGATCGGACAACGGTTCCTCCTGGTCAAGGGGTGTGCAGGGGCAGTTCTCCAGCAGATGCGGAACAGCCTGGTCATGCTATGCGGGGCAGGCCCGGCGCGCGGTCGCCGGGCGGAAGTCCGCCCTCCCGCCCGGCCGTTCCCGCTGTTCCGCCCCTCCCTCGTTCCCACTGCTCCGCCCGGCCGTTCCCGCTGTTCCGCCCGGCCGTTCCCGCTGCTCCGCCCGGCCGCCCCACCGCTCCTACTACCCGGCCCGGCTGTTCCCGCTGCTCCGCCCCGCCGTTCCTACTGTTCCGCCCGGCCGCCCCACCGCTCCGCCCGGCCGTTCCCGCTGCTCCGCCCGGCCGCCCCACCGCTCCTACTACCCGGCCCGGCCGCTCTGCTCTTCCCGGGACTCTTCCCCGCCCACCGCTTCCCGGAGTCGCTGCCGAGCCTCCATCAGTGCGAAGCCCAGCAGGTTCAGCCCCCGCCAGCGCGCCGGGTCCATGGCCCGGTCGTCGTCGGCGGCGAGGCCGATGCCCCATATCCGGTCCAGCGGGCTGGCCTCGACCAGCACCCGGGAGTTCGTGGCCAGGAGGAACTCGCGCAGGTCGGCATGCTGGCCGAACTTGTGCAGGCTGCCCTCGACGACCAGGTCGTAGCGGTGGCGCCGCCAGGTCTCCTCGTCGAAGCCGCGGACGGTGCGCCCGGCGTCCTTGGCCTGCTTGGGGTGGCCCGCCGCTATCGCGCGCCGCTCCGCCTCCGGGTCGCCGAACAGGCGGGCCTTGCCGGCCATCATCCAGTGTTCGGCGGTGGCGTAGGTGACGCCGTCGACCGTGAAGGGGGACGGCCACCACTGGCTGAAGCAGCTCGCGCCGAGGCTGCCGTCGCGCCGGGGGCTGTGACCCCAGAAATGGACGTATCTGGTGCGCTTTCCGGCTGCGGTCTGCCGGAGCAGCTCCTCGACCGAGCGCGGCCCGTCCGAGGCCTGCCCGGAGGTGCTGCGCGGTGTGTTCTCCGCCGTGGTCCCCGTGCTGTCGTGCATCATGCCGGGATTCTGTCAGCGGGCACTGACAACGTGTCGGGGCGGTCGCCACGAAAATCGCAGAATCCGTCGCGTAACCAAAAGGCAACAACGGAATCACTTGTTGGGGAGGTATTCCTCTGTCAAGATCGGCCATCAATTCCGGAAGTAGCTACGCCAGGCAGTGCCGCTGAGCGGCCTCGGCGCCCGGCGGAGGAGAGCACCATGGATCACCGATTCGATGTCCCCGAGCGGTTCGCCGAGGGCGCGCAATTCATCGCGGGCGGCCTCCGGAGCGGCAGCTCCGGCCGTACCCAGGCCGTCGTGGACCCGGCGACCGGTGAGACGGTGTACTCCTACGAACTCGCAGGTACGGCGGATGTGGACGCCGCCGTGGCGGCCGCCGAGCGGGCCTTCCCGGAGTGGGGCGGAGCCACCCCCGGCGAGCGCTCCGACACCCTGCACCGCTTCGCCGCGGCGCTCGCCGAGGACGCCGCAGACCTCGCCTTCGCCGAATCGCTGAACTGCGGAAAGCCGATCAAGCTCAGCAATGAGTTCGACGTGCCGGGCTCGATCGACAACGCGGCGTTCTTCGCCGGCGCCGCCCGCCATCTGGAGGGCAAGGCCGCCGGCGAATACAGCGCCGACCACACCTCCGTCATCCGCCGCGAGCCCATCGGCGTCGTCGGCTCCATCGCGCCGTGGAACTACCCGCTGCAGATGGCCGCCTGGAAGGTGCTGCCGGCCATCGCCGCGGGCAACACCATCGTCCTCAAGCCCGCCGAGATCACCCCGCTGACCTCGCTGCTGTTCGCGCAGGCCGCCCGACGCGCGGGACTGCCGGACGGGGTGCTCAACATCGTCTCCGGGGCGGGCCGGGACGCCGGCGAGCACCTGGTGGGCCACCGCTCCGTGGCGATGACCTCCTTCACCGGATCGACCGCCGTCGGCAAGCGGGTCGCCGAGATCGCCACCGGCACCGTCAAGCGCCTCCATCTGGAGCTCGGCGGCAAGGCCCCCTTCGTCGTCTTCGACGACGCCGACCTGGAGGCCGCCGTGCACGGCGCGGTCGCCGGCGCGCTGATCAACACCGGGCAGGACTGCACCGCCGCCACCCGCGCCTACGTCCAGCGCCCGCTCTACGACGCGTTCGTCAGCGGCGTCGCCGACCTGATGGCGACCGTACGGCTCGGCGACCCCTTCGACCCGTCCACCGACCTGGGACCGCTGATCTCGCACACCCAGCGCGACCGGGTGGCCGGATTCGTCGAGCGGGCGCGCGGCTACGCCACCGTCGTCACCGGCGGCGAGGCGCCCCGGGGCGAGCTGGCCAGGGGCGCGTACTACCGGCCCACGCTGATCGCCGGGGCCGCCCAGGACAGCGAGATCGTGCAGTCCGAGATCTTCGGCCCGGTGCTGGTCGTGCTGCCCTTCGACAGCGACGACGAGGGAATCGCGCTGGCCAACGACACCCCCTACGGGCTGGCCGCCTCCGCCTGGAGCCGGGACGTCTACCGCACCGGCCGCGCCACCCGCGAGATCAACGCGGGCTGCGTCTGGGTCAACGACCACATCCCGATCATCAGCGAGATGCCGCACGGCGGCGCCAAGGCGTCCGGCTTCGGCAAGGACATGTCGGCCTACTCCTTTGAGGAGTACACGCAGGTCAAGCATGTGATGTACGACAACACCGCGGTCGCCAGGAAGGACTGGCACCGCACCATCTTCGGGGACCGCCCGTAAGGGATCGCCGACGAGCCCCACCGAGCCCCACCGAGTTCCACCGAGTTCCACCGAGCCCCCCCACAGGCACCGCCCCCTAGGGCCCCACCCCTGCGGCCAGCGCCGCGCGGCACCGTCACCACCGGCCGAGCGCCGGGCTCACCCCTGAAAGGGCACTGCGCATGGACCACCACGAGCAGCCCGAACCCCTGTCCGCGGCCGAACTCGCCGCCGTCCGCCGCAGCGCGGCCGACGGCCGGCTGGCCATGACCCGCCGTTCGCTGCTGCGCGCGGGCGGCGCCATGGCGGCGGCGGCCGGCGGCCTGGGCGCCCTCGGGGCCTGCGGCATCCCGCCCGCGGGCCGTACGGACGCGGGCCGGAGCACGGACCACTCCCGGGCGGAGAAGCGCGTCAACTTCTCCAACTGGACCGAGTACATGGACCTCAGCGACGACGGCAAGCGCCATCCGACGCTGGACCGCTTCACCCAGCGCACCGGCATCACCGTCAAGTACACCGAGGACATCAACGACAACGACGAGTTCTTCGGCAAGGTCCAGGCGCAGCTGGCGGCCGGTCAGGACACCGGCCGCGATCTGATCGTGCTCACCGACTGGATGTGCGCGCGGATGATCTCCCTCGGCTGGATCCAGCAGCTGGACCCGGCGAATCTGCCGCACGCCTACACCCACCTCGCCGCGGAGTTCCGCAACCCGGCCTGGGACCCGGGCCGCGCGCACTCCTACGTCTGGCAGGGCATCCCCGCGATCATCGCGTACAACAAGAAGGCCACCGGCGGCAGGAAGGTCGACTCGGTGAGCCAGCTGCTGGAGGACCCGAAGCTCAAGGGCCGGGTGGGCTTCCTCTCCGAGATGCGCGACAGCGTCGGGCTGACCCTGCTCGACATGGGCAAGCGCCCGGAGGACGTCACCGCGGACGACTTCGACGCGGCGATCGCCCGGCTCCAGAAGGGCGTCGACAGCAAGCAGATCCGCCGCTTCACCGGCAACGACTACACCAACGACCTGGACAAGGGCGACCTCGCCGCCTGTGTGGCCTGGGCGGGCGACGTCGTGCAGCTGCAGAACGACAACCCGGACATCGCGTACGTCATCCCCAAGTCCGGCTACATGACGTCCACCGACAACCTCATGGTGCCGAACAAGGCCCGTCACAAGCAGAACGCCGAACGGCTCATCGACTACTTCTACGAGCCGAAGGTGGCCGCCCGGCTGGCGGCGTACATCAACTACGTCTGCCCGGTCGACGGCGTGTACGACGAGCTCGCCAAGATTGACAAGGCGGCGGCGGACAACCCGCTGATCCTTCCGGACAAGGAGATGGCCGAACGGTCGCACTCCTTCCGCGCCCTGAACGCCAAGGAGAGCAAGGAGTTCGCCCAGAAGTTCTCCGACCTCACCGGCGCCTGAGCCGCCCCGGTGCCCGGCCCGCGCCCCGGCCGGGCCCGCCCGAGCCGTTTCGCCCTCCGACCCACGGGACGACCGATATGACCCACACCGAGACACCCCAGAGCAGCGGCGGTGACGTCCGCCTCCACGGGATCAGCAAGACCTACGGTTCCTTCACCGCCGTCCATCCGCTCGACCTCACCGTCCCCGCCGGCTCCTTCTTCGCGCTGCTGGGCGCCTCGGGCTGCGGCAAGACCACCACCCTGCGCATGATCGCCGGTCTGGAGGAGCCCACCACCGGGACCGTCGAACTGTCGGGCCGGGACGTCACCGCCCTGCCGCCCTACAAGCGCCAGGTCAACACCGTCTTCCAGAACTACGCGCTCTTCCCGCACCTGGACATCTTCGAGAACGTGGCCTTCGGGCTGCGCCGCCGCGGCATCAAGTCCGTCAAGAAGCAGGTCGAGGAGATGCTGGAGCTCGTCCAGCTCGGCCCGATGGCGCGCCGCAAGCCGCAGCAGCTCTCCGGCGGCCAGCAGCAGCGCGTCGCGGTGGCCCGTGCGCTGATCAACCACCCGCAGGTGCTGCTGCTCGACGAGCCGCTGGGCGCCCTCGACCTCAAGCTGCGCCGCCAGATGCAGCTGGAGCTCAAGCGCATCCAGACCGAGGTCGGCATCACCTTCGTGCATGTCACCCACGACCAGGAGGAGGCCATGACGATGGCCGACACCGTGGCCGTGATGAACGGCGGGCGGGTCGAACAGCTCGGCGCCCCCGCCGATCTGTACGAGAACCCCGCCACCACCTTCGTCGCCAACTTCCTGGGCACCTCCAACCTCATCGAGGCCGAGGTCGTCGAGGCCGGCGGCGAGCAGCTGCTGCTCAAGGCCGCCGACGCCACCCTGCGGCTGCCCGCGGCCCGATGTAGCGCCCCGGCCCGTACGGGCGGCAAGGTGCTGGCCGGCGTACGGCCCGAGAAGGTCGCCCTGCGGCACGCGGACGACGCCGGATCCGTCGCCGACGGCCACAACCGGCTGCCCGGACGGGTCCGGGACGCCAGCTTCATCGGCGTCTCCACGCAGTACGTCGTCGAGGTGCCGGGCCTGGGCCCGCTCGCCGTCTACGAGCAGAACATCGAGCGCGACGGCCGCCTCGTGCCCGGTGCGGAGGTCGTGCTGCACTGGAGCCCGGCGCACACCTTCGGACTGGACGCCGCCCAGGACATCCAGGCGGGCGCGGACCTCGACGAGGAGGCCGCGTGAGTATCACCGAGACACCCGCGCCACCGGACGGACAGGCCCCGGCCGTGCCCCCGAAGGCGCACAGGCCGCCCGCCCGCAAGCGGCTCGTCCCCTACTGGCTGCTGCTGCCCGGCATCCTGTGGCTGCTGGTCTTCTTCGCGGCCCCGCTCGTCTACCAGGCGTCGACCTCCGTCCAGACCGGCTCCCTCGAAGAGGGCTTCAAGGTCACCTGGCACTTCGCCACGTACCTGGACGCGCTCGCCGAGTACTGGCCGCAGTTCCTCCGCTCGGTGGGTTACGCCGCCGTGGCCACCGCGCTGTGCCTGCTCCTGGGCTATCCGCTGGCCTACCTCATCGCCTTCAAGGCCGGCCGGTGGCGCAATCTCGTGATGATCCTGGTCATCGCGCCGTTCTTCACCAGCTTCCTGATCCGCACGCTGGCCTGGAAGACCATCCTGGCCGACGCCGGTCCGGTCGTCGGCGTGCTGAACTCGCTGCACGTCCTGGACGTGACCAGCTGGCTGGGGCTGACCGAAGGGGACCGGGTGCTGGCCACGCCGCTCGCGGTGGTCTGCGGACTGACCTACAACTTCCTGCCGTTCATGGTCCTGCCGCTCTACACCTCTTTGGAGCGCATCGACCCGCGCCTGCACGAGGCCGCCGGCGACCTCTACGCCCGCCCGGCCACCACGTTCCGCCGGGTCACCTTCCCGCTGTCCATGCCCGGTGTCGTCGCCGGCACCCTGCTCACCTTCATCCCGGCGGCCGGTGACTACATCAACGCCGAACTGCTGGGCTCCACCGACCAGAAGATGATCGGCAACGTCATCCAGTCGCAGTTCCTGCGGGTGCTGGACTACCCGACGGCCGCCGCGCTCTCCTTCATCCTCATGGCGGCCATCCTCGCCATGGTCACGATCTACATCCGCAAGTCCGGGACGGAGGATCTGGTCTGATGGCCGTAACCGGGAGCACTCCCACCGAGACCACCCCCGCCGCCGCGCGCACGCCCAGCAAGGCCCTGCGCTGGCTGCGCCGCAACGTCGTCGTGATAGCGGGCCTGTGCACGCTGGGCTATCTGCTGCTGCCCAACGTCGTCGTGATGGTCTTCTCCTTCAACAAGCCCAACGGCCGCTTCAACTACCAGTGGCAGCGCTTCTCCACGGAGGCCTGGACCGATCCGTGCGGGGTCGCCGATCTGTGCGGCTCGCTGGGGCTGAGCCTGCAGATCGCCCTGTGGGCCACGCTCGGCGCGACCGCCCTGGGCACGATGATCGCCTTCGCGCTGGCCCGCTACCGCTTCCGCGCCCGCTCCTCGGTCAACACCCTGATCTTCCTGCCGATGGCCATGCCCGAGGTCGTCATGGCCGCCTCACTGGCGACCCTCTTCCTCAACATGGGCATCGAGTTCGGCTTCTGGACGATCCTCATCGCGCACATCATGTTCTGCCTGAGTTTCGTCGTCACCGCCGTCAAGGCGCGCGTGATGAGCATGGATCCGCGGCTGGAGCAGGCCGCCCAGGACCTCTACGCCTCGCCGGCGCAGACGTTCCTGCGGGTGACGCTGCCGATCGCCGCGCCCGGTATCGCCGCCGGCGCGCTGCTGTCCTTCGCCCTCTCCTTCGACGACTTCATCATCACCAACTTCAATGCCGGCTCCACCGTGACCTTCCCCATGTTCGTCTGGGGATCGGCGCAGCGGGGCACGCCCGTTCAGATCAATGTCATCGGTACGGCGATGTTCCTGGTGGCCGTGCTGTGCGTAGTCGTCGGCCAACTGGCCGGCAACCGCCGTAAGAGGAGCTAGAGGAGCTGAGAACCATGGCACGAGCTGCCATGAACCCATCCCCCGTCCACGCGCTCGCGGACGCCGCCCCCACACCCTTCTGGCTCGACGACCCCGCCCGCCCCGACGCGCTGCCCGCCCTCGTCGGCGACGAGAACTGCGACCTGCTCGTGGTCGGGGGCGGCTACTCGGGACTGTGGACCGCGCTGCTCGCCAAGGAGCGCGACCCCCAGCGCGATGTCGTGCTCATCGAGGGCGCCGAGATCGGCTGGGCCGCCTCCGGGCGCAACGGCGGCTTCTGCGCCGCCTCCCTCACCCACGGCCTGGGCAACGGGCTGGCCCGCTGGCCCGGCGAACTGGCCACGCTCGAAGAGCTCGGCATCCGCAACCTCGACGCCATCGAGGAGGCCGTCGCCCGCTACGGCATCGACTGCGACTTCGAGCGCACCGGCGAGATCGACATCGCCACCGAGCCCCATCAGGTCGCCGAGCTCAAGGAGGCCGCACAGGACGCCGCCAGGCTCGGCCTGGACCGGCACATTTTCCTCGACCAGGACGCACTGCGCGCCGAGGTCGACTCACCGACGTTCCGGGCCGGTCTGTGGGACCGCGACGGCGTCGCCATGCTCAACCCGGCCCGCCTGGCCTGGGGCCTCAAGCAGGCCTGCCTCGGCCTCGGCGTGCGCGTCTACGAGCGCACCCGCGCCACGGCTCTGTCCTCCGAGGGCATGGGCATGGCCGTGCGCACCCCCTACGGCCGGGTCTTCGCCCGCCATGTCGCGCTCGGCACCAACGCCTTCCCGTCGCTGGTCAAGCGGGTGCGCCCGTACATCGTCCCGGTCTACGACCACGCCCTGATGACCGAGCCGCTCTCCGCCGAGCAGCTCGCCGCGATCGGCTGGCAGGGCCGCCAGGGCCTCTCCGACAGCAACAACCACTTCCACTACTTCCGCATCACCGCCGACAACCGCATCCTGTGGGGCGGTTACGACATCGTCTACCGCTACCGCGGCGGCGTACGGGCCGAGTACGACCACCACCCGGCCACCTACGAGAAGCTCGCCCGGCACTTCTTCCGCTGCTTCCCCCAGCTGGAGGGCCTGCGCTTCAGCCACACCTGGGGCGGCGCCATCGACACCTGCTCCCGCTTCTCCGCCTTCTTCGGCACCGCGCACGCCGGCCGGGTCGCCTACGCCGCCGGGTACACCGGCCTGGGCGTGGGCGCCACCCGCTTCGGCGCCGAGGTCATGCTCGATCTGCTCGCCGGGGAGCGCACCGAGCGCACGGAGCTGGAGATGGTCCGCAGCAAGCCGCTGCCCTTCCCGCCGGAGCCGCTGCGCTGGGCCGGCATCGGCATGACCCAGTGGTCGATGACCCGCGCCGACACCCATGGCGGGCGCCGCAATCTGTGGCTGAAGGCCATGGACAAGCTGGGCCTGGGCAATGATCCGCCCGGGTGACCCAACCAAGACGGCCGGACCACCGACCCGCCCTGGTACTGGCTGGTCATCGTGACCGTACGGCTGTGGCTGCAGGCCG